>JBAVIQ010000296.1:0-17472 GCA_049687035.1 Steroidobacteraceae bacterium | reverse complement strand
CTGTACGACCGGGTGGCCGTGGTCCGGCAGTTCGCCGGCGACGACGTGCCGGTCGAAGGGCGCATCGTGTTCTCGATGCGCGGCGAATTCCCGAAAGGCCGCCCGGAGACCGTGATCCGGCTCGACGAGTTGCAGGACCAGTTCCCCGCGGTCGAACGCGCGGCAGGCGGCGCAGCGGCCGCATTCGCGGACGTGTGGGAACGCATCAAGCTGGCTTCGCAGCCCAACCCGCTTTCAGGCTGAGCGCTCAGGCCTGTCGGGCTGCTGATGCATATTTCCGCGGTATTCCCGCTAGACTTCGTTCAGACCAAACGATGGGGGAAGTGGCGCATGACGGCGAAGAGAGACCAGGAGCAGGCGCGCTGATGGGCGCGGTAGCTGCGCTGCACGACAGCGACAACCTGCGTGGCTTCGACGATGACGCCTGGGACGATCTCCTCAATTACATCGAGGAGCGCCGCGTCATTCCCATCGTCGGGCCAGACCTGCTGCGCGTCGATACCGACCAGGGCCCACGGCTGCTGTACGAATGGCTGGCTGAGAAGCTGGCCGTCAAGCTGTCGGTCGATCCCACCGGGCTGCCGCAACCGCTCACGCTCAACGACGTCGTCTGCAGTTACCTCGGTCAGCGCGGCCGCCGCGAAGAGGCCTATACGCGCCTGCGTTCGATCATGCGCGAAGTGCAGATCGCGCCGCCCATGGCGCTGCGGCAGCTGGCGCAGATCACCGACTTCGATCTGTTCATTACCACCACGTTCGACCCGCTGCTCGAGCAGGCCGTCAACCTCGAGCGATTCGGTGGCCAGCCGCACGCGGAAGTCATCGCATACGCGCCGAATCGCGTGTCCGACCTCCCGACCGAACGCAGCCAGCTGCAGCGGCCGGTCGTCTATCACATGCTCGGCAAGCTCTCGGCCTCGCCCACGTATGTCGTCTCCGACGAGGACATGCTGGAGTTCATCTGCGCGCTGCAGTCCGAGCACCTCACGCCCGAGAAGCTGTTCCACGAACTCGAACACAGCCACCTGCTGCTGATCGGCAGCGACTTTTCCAACTGGCTGGCGCGCCTGTTCCTGCGCATGGCCAAACGCAAGCGTCTGTCCGATCCGCGCGACTTCGGCGAGATTCTCGCCGACGACCACACCTCGAAGGACGAGCGGCTGCTCGCCTTCCTGCAGCAGGTAAGCGTGCGCACGCGCGTGTTCAGCGGTGCAGAGTCATTCGTTGCCGAGTTGCACCAGCGCTGGCTGCGACGGCAGCAGCCGGCCTCTGCGACGTCGAACATGGGGCTTGCGCCCCAGCGGTTCCTGCCGCCGGCGCGCGAGATGCCCGAGAACGCAATCTTCATCAGCTACGCGCGCGAAGACCTGGCTGCCGTGCAACGGCTCAAAGCGGCGCTGGACGCTGCGGGCCTCGTCACCTGGTTCGACCTCGACCGTCTCGAAGGCGGCGACGATTACGACCGCAAGATCCGCGCCAACATCGGGCGTTGCAGCTTCTTCCTGCCCGTGATTTCGGGCTCGACGCAGCGCCGGCATGAAGCCTATTTCCGCAGGGAATGGAGCTACGCCGTCGACCGCTCGCGCAATATCGCCGAAGGCGCCGTGTTCATCCTGCCCGTCTGCATCGACGACACGACTGAAGCCGACGCGCTGGTTCCCGAGAAGTTCAAGGCGGTGCACATCTCGCGCCTGCCCAACGGCGAGCCGTCGCCGGACTTCATCCGCCGGTTGCAGGAACTGTCGAGCGGCGGTCGTTCATGAAGTCCGTGCAACCTGATATCGCCACCGAGACCACGATCGATCCCGAGAACCCGTGGCTGGGTCTTTCGAGCTATTCGGAAGAAACACGGGCCTACTTTCACGGCCGCGACGAAGAGGCGGCGGAACTCGCGCGGCGCGTGCAGCGCAAACTGCTCACGGTGCTGTTCGGCCAGTCGGGGCTCGGCAAGACGTCGCTGCTGCGCGCGGGGCTGGTGCCACGCTTGCGCGGGTCGGGCTTCTGTCCGGTCTACGTCCGCATCGATTACGCCGCGGAATCGCCCTCGCCGGCGGAACAGATCAAGCAGGCGATTTTCAAGGTGACGGCCGAGGCGGGTCACTGGACCCGTGCGGGCTCGGCGGTCGAAGGCGAATCGCTGTGGGAGTTCCTGCATCACCGTGGCGACCTGCTGCGCGACGCGAACGGACAGACGCTGCTGCCGCTGTTGATCTTCGACCAGTTCGAGGAAATCTTCACGCTGGCCCAGGCCGACGACGCGGGCAGGCAGCGCGCGAAGCGCTTCCTCGATGAGCTTGCGGACCTGGTCGAGAACCGTCCCCCTGCCGACCTCGAGCGCCGCCTCGAGCAAGACGAAGCCAACGCCGACGATTTCGATTTCGCGCGCGCCGACTACCGCATCCTGATCTCGCTGCGCGAGGACTACCTCGCGCACCTCGAAAGCGTGAAGGGCAACATGCCCTCGATCACGCAGAATCGCATGCGGCTCGCCCGCATGACCGGCGAGCAGGCCTTGAGTGCGGTCATCAAGCCGGGCGGCAAGCTCGTCTCGCAGGAAGTTGCCGAATCGATCGTGCGCTTCGTCGCGGGTGGCTCGGAGCTGCCGAATGCCGAAGTGGAACCGTCGCTGCTGAGCCTGATCTGCCGGGAACTCAATACCGTCCGGCTGGCGCAGGGCAGGGCAGAGATTTCCGCGGACCTGCTGGCCGGTTCGCGCGACACGATCCTGACCGAGTTCTACGAGCGCGCGCTGGCGGACCAGCCAGCCGACGTCCGGCGCGTCATCGAGGACGAACTGCTTACCGAATCCGGGTATCGCGAGAGCCTGGCAGAGGAGCGTGTGGCCAAGGCGTTGATTGCGGCTGGTGCCGAGCCCGATGCGCTGGCCAAGCTCGTCGACCGCCGGCTGCTGCGCATCGAGGAACGCCTCGACATGCGCCGCGTCGAGCTGACGCACGATGTCCTGTGCGGCGTGGTGCGTTCAAGCCGCAATCTCCGGCACGAGCGCGAGGCGCGGGACGAGGCTGAGCGCCAACTGGCCGAGCAGCACGAGCGGGCGGCGGAGACCCGGCGCACCCTGCACAAGACGCGTCGCTTCGCCATGATCGCCGCGGGCCTGATGCTCGTCGCGCTGGTCAGCGCAGTTTTCGGCTGGATCAACTGGAACCGCGCCAAGGCGGCGGACCGTCAGGCACAACAGGCGCGTGCGGATGCCGAGAAACTGGTCGGTTTCCTGATTGAGGATTTCTACGCCGAGCTCGAACCCACCGGTCGGCTCGAGACCATGGGCAAGCTCGCGCACATGGCCGTGAGCTATTACGACGGCCTGCCGCAGGAGTTGCTGACGCCGCAGACGCAGGTCTATCGCGGCATGGCGCTGATCCGCGAGGCCGGTGCGCTGCTCTCACGCGGCGATTTCAAGGCCGGCGATCCGAAGCTCAACGAGGCGTGGGTCATCTTCGACAAGCTTCGCGCTGGCGGTGACAGGAGCGAGCAGGTCGCGGTCGGGCTTGCGCTGTCCAAGTTCACGCGATTCTCGAGCTGGGGCGTGAGTGGTGCGCCGGGCTCGAAGCCGGAGGATCTCCAGGAAGCCGCCGACCTGTTGCGCCCGTGGGCGAAAGCCCCACGAGCATCCGCCCAGACCCGGATGTTGTACGCGGATACGCTCAATTACCTGAGCCACACGCAGTCATTGGACAAGCGCATCGCGACCTGCGAGGAAGCGCGCGCGATACTGCTTGACGTCGGGGCCCGCGACCTCTCGGACTTGCGCGCGGCGTCCATCTATGCCGACACCAGCGACTCGCAGGCCCGGCATTCGTTGCTGCTCGGCCAGGTGGCCGAGGCCGAGAAGCTCGAGATCGAGGTCTATACGATCGCGGAGAAGGTGCTGGCACAGCGGCCCGGCGACCTGCGTTCAATGGCCAATCGAGCGCTCGCCGCGGATCTTCTCGGGCGTCTGGCGATGCGCCGGCATGACTACGCGGCTGCGACCGATTACGCGGCCAGATCTGCCGTGGCGGGCGAGAACTATGTGCGTTTCAACCCGTCCGATCTCAATTCCTGGATCTACTGGGTTCGTGGCAAGAGCCAGGTCGCAGATGTATTACTGGAGCAGGGACGCATCGCCGCGGCGATCGATGGCTTTCGTGCGACGGTGGCGCTTGACCAGGACACGCGCAGGCCGGCCAGCCTGGCGCCGTTGCTCTGGAACAATTGGGTCGGTCTGACTGCAATTGAGGCGCGGGCGGGTGATTTCGCAGCCGCCGAGAAGTCTCTCAAAGCGAGCGAGGCGGCGATCAAGGCCACAGAGACCTTGGAGGAGGCGGGCAGCCAGCGACGCGTCCTCTTCGACCTGGTGATTACCAGCATGCAGTCCCGCTTCGACCTGGTTAAGGGGAGCAATCAAGCTGCCTTCGACCTGGCGATGCAAACGGCCAGTCAATTGCGGGAGATCGATCTCTCCCGACTGGAATCCGGTGGCAACATTCGGGATGCCACGACTTTCCGTAACAACGTATTGCGTAACACGCTGATCACCGCCGCACTGGCCGCAATCCGTACCGGTCGTTACGGCGAAGCGGAAGCCGCGGCGCGGGAGCGCTTCGACCTGCCCCCGAATCCGTACTCCGAACTCGACCCCCAGGATGAAAAATCGCGGGCGAAGGTCACACTGGCGCATGCAATCGCGCTGCAGGGCAGGGCCGGGGAAGCCCGCCTGATCACGGAGACTGAGATTGCGCGCTATCGGGCTGAACTCAAGGATGGCGCGAGCGGGTTGTCATTCGCCAAGGATTTTGCCTACGCGCTCTATGTCGACGCCCTGGCTCGCCCGGTGGGCGATCCCCGCCGTGCGGCGGAACTCGTGGAGGCGACCAAGCAACTGGACTCGCTGTCTGTCGAGGCGAATCAGTTGCTCGACATCCGCGAGCTGCGTGGCTGGATAACGTCGGCTCGGTCCGCCGCCGCGTGATCCGCCAGCACCTGCGAGACGCAGCCCGTCACTTTCCGGGCGGTATCGATGTGCAGGAATTCGTTCGGACCGTGCGCGTTCGAGTTCGGACCGAGCACGCCCGTGATCAGGAACTGCGTGCCCGGGAATTTCTCGCCGAGCATGCCCATGAACGGGATGCTGCCGCCCGTGCCCATGTACATCGAATCCTTGCCGAAGAACGCGAGTGACGCACGTTGCATCGATTCCTCGAGCCAGGGCGCAAACGACGGGGCATTCCAGCCGGCCATGGCGGACTCCACGTTGAAGCTGACCCTGGCGCCGTATGGCGGGTCCTGCTCGAGCGTGCGTTTGAGTGCCGCCGAGGCAACCTGCGGGTCCATCGTCGGCGTGAGACGGAACGACAGCTTGAGGCTCGTGTAAGGCCGCAGGACGTTGCCGGCGCTGCGGAAGGGCGGGATGCCTTCGGCGCCCGTCACGCTCAGCGTGGGCCGCCACGTGCTGTTGAGCAGCAGTTCCAGCGGGTCGTTCGACATCGGCTGCATGCCCGCCACGAACGGAATGCGCCCGGCGACGATTGGGCCCAATATCTTCGCCGCGGCCTCGGCCTGCACACGACGGTCGACCGGGATCGGCGTGTTGAGTTCATCGACGAGGATGGCGCCGGAGTGCATGTCCTCGACACGCGCGAGCAGTTCGCGCAGCACGCGCATGCTCGACGGCACGATGCCGCTGGCCATGCCGGAGTGCACGCCTTCGGTCAGTACATCCGCGCGCAGAGTGCCGATCAGGTTGCCGCGCAGCGACGTGGTGCACCACAGCTGCTCGTAATTGCCGCACTCGGCGTCGAGACAGACGACCAGGCTCGGCGTGCCCAGGCGCGTACCCAGCGCATCGATGTGGGCCGGAAGGTCGGGGCTGCCGCTTTCTTCGCTCGCTTCGATCAGGACGACGCAGCGGGCGTGCGGAACCTGCTGCTCGCGCAGCGCGCGGATCGCGGCGATGGACGAGAAGAGGGCGTAACCGTCGTCGGCGCCGCCGCGGCCGTACAGCTTGCCGTCGCGGATCACCGGCATCCATGGGTCGAGACCGTCCGACCAGCCGGTGAACTCCGGTTGCTTGTCCAGGTGCCCGTACATCAGGACGCAATCGTCCACGTCACCCGGGACGTCGACCATCAGCACCGGCGTGCGGCCCTGGAGCCTGAGCACCTCGACCTTGGAGCCAGCGGGTGCGTGCGCCGCGGCCCAACGCAGCATCAACTGGACGGCGGCCTCCATGTGGCCGTGCGCTTCCCAGTCCGGGTCGAAAAGGGGGGATTTGTTCGGGATGCGGACGTAGTCGACCAGCTGCGGCAGGATCGAGTCCGACCAGGTCGCGTCGATGTAGTTCTTGGCTCTTGAAATATCCATTGAATTCAACTTATTGAAGACTAAAGCTAGGGTAAGTATCAGGACGGCGCCGCGGTATTTCCGAACCGGAAGAACTTTAGCGCATTGCGGGTCGTCGCTGCGGCAACGGTCGGAAAGTCCTCACCCCGGCAGGCGGCAATCACCTTGACCACGTGGGGCAGGAACTTGGGTTCGTTGCGACGATGAGCGGGCTTGGGCTGCAGGTCGCGTGGCAGCAGGTACGGGGCATCCGTTTCCACCAGCAGCCGGTCGAGTGGGATTTCGCGCACCAGGTCGCGCAGGTGGCCACCCCTGCGTTCATCGCAAATCCAACCGGTGATGCCAATCGAAAGACCCAGCTCAAGGTAGTCACGCAGCTCGCGTCTGTCGCCCGTGAAGCAGTGAGCAACGCCGCCTGCGAGCCGAGGCAGGTAGTCCTTGAGGATTCCAACGAAGGCGTCATGACCATCGCGCTGGTGCAGGAATACCGGTTTGCCGCTGTCCACGGCCAGCTCCAGCTGCCAGCGGAAGGCTCGCTCCTGGTCTGCATGCGAGGAGAAGTTGCGGAAGTGGTCCAGTCCGCACTCACCGGCCGCGCCCACTTCCGGTGCCGCGAGCAGTTCACGGAGGCGCGGCAGGTCGTCCTGGCGGAGTTCACTGGCATGGTGGGGATGGACGCCCGCCGTGGCCCGGAACACCGCAGGACTCGTCCGCACTAAGTCGATGGCGCGCCGCGTGCTCTCGAGCGAACTGCCGGTGATCACCATGTGCCGCACGCCGGACGCCAACGCGGCGGCCACGACGTCGGCACGGTCGTGGTCGAAGCTGTCGTGGGCGAGATTGAGGCCGATGTCGACGAGGGTGGGGACCGGAGTCATGCAAGGTTGGCTGTGTTAGATTGCGCCACTTTCCCAGACTAGCGAGTAGGCATCGCACTGGACAAGGCAGCGCTCGAGAGCCTGCGCCTCGAACGCGATCCCGACGCAGGAAAGTACCGGCAGCGCAGCGGTTCACGCCGCAAGCTATGGTACGCACTCGCCGCGATCGCCGTGATCGCGTCGGTGGCGGCGGGTTGTCCTCCTTGCCCACCTCGGCGAACCGACCACCCCGCCAGCACTCGCCCCGCGCGCCCGCGACCCGCCCGTACTCGACGCCGGGTTCACCTGCGCGTTCGCCTGAATCACCGCTCACAGACCAGGGTCGCTTCCCGAGCGCAACCAAAGCACGCGCACTCGTGCCCTCCGCTGACAGAAACTTGCGTTTGGACGGCCTATCCTTGACTAGCGGCAGTCGCGCCCGCTGGGCAGCCGGCGATCACCAGGCTGGCGCGAATCCGGCGAGGCATGACGAGTATCACCTTGCGCTGGTGAGACCCGACCCTTCCGGTCACGGCAGTCGCACGTCACCCTGTGGCACAATTCGCGCCCGATTGCCGACGAGTGGCTCCGTGAAAAAGTCCGATTTGCTCAACCAGTTGCGCATCGACCGCAGCGCCCCGGCGGCGGGGTCGGGCACCCGCACGCCGCTGGTCCTGGGCGTGGTGCTGGCGGTACTGGTGGTCGTGGGGGTGGCGGCGTACTTCCTGGGTCGCGATCCTGCCCTGGTGGTCGAGACGGCAGTGGCGCGCACGCTGGCCTCGCAAACGACGCAGGCCTCGGTGCTGGATGCCACCGGTTACATCACCGCACGACGCCTGGCCACGGTGTCGGCCAAGATCACCGGCCGCGTGCAGACGGTGCTGATCGAAGAGGGCATGCGCGTCGAGCAGGGCCAGGTGCTGGCGACGCTGGAAGACGTCGACGTCAAGGCGCAGCGCGCCCTTGGCGCCGCAAGACTCGAATCCGCCCGCTCGCAGCTGGCCGAGATCCGCACCAATCTGGCCAATGCCGAGCGCGAAGCCGAGCGCCAGCAGGGCCTGGCCGAGCGCAAGCTGGCCAGTGCGCAGGCTATCGATGCGGCCAACACCCAGGCCGCGGCCCTGCGTGGGCGTCTGGCGTCCGCACAGCGCGAGGTGCAGGTCGCCGAACGGTCGCTGCAAATCCTCGATCTGGATGTGGACAACACCATCGTGCGCGCGCCGTTCTCCGGTGTGATCACGGTCAAGGCCGCGCAGCCGGGCGAGATCATCTCGCCGCTGTCGGCCGGTGGCAGCTTCACCCGCACCGGCATCGGTACCATCGTCGACATGGACTCGCTGGAGATCGAAGTCGACGTCAACGAGAACTTCATCGGTCGCGTGCAGCCCGCGCAGCCGGTCGAAGCAACCTTGAATGCGTATCCGGACTGGAAGATTCCCGCCGAGGTGATCGCGATCATCCCCACCGCCGACCGCAGCAAGGCCACGGTCAAGGTGCGCATCGCGATCAAGCTCAAAGACGCGCGCATCGTGCCCGACATGGGCGTGCGGGTCGCTTTTCTCGACGAAAACAAAGCGGATGCCGCACCGACCGAGCCGCCGAAAGGCGTGCTGGTTCCCAAGGCCGCCTTGCGTCGCGAATCCGATGTCGACGTGGTGTATGTGCTCTCCGACGATCGCCTGCGGCGTCAAGCCGTCATCCTGGGCACGCTCAGCGCCGGTGACGCGCGGCAAGTGCTTAGCGGTGTGGTCGCCGGCGACCGCGTGGTCGTCGCGCCGGCCGATGGTTTGGCCGATGGCGCCGCCGCAAGCGTCAAACAATGAATCGCAGCGTATGAATGCAACACAAGAGAGTCGAACGATGAGCGCCATGGTGGAAGTCCGCAACGTCGCCAAGACCTATGAGCGCGGCAAACAGAGAGTGCCGGTGCTCAACGGCCTGAGTCTGTCGATCGCCAAGGGCGACTTCGTCGCACTGATGGGACCCTCGGGTTCCGGCAAGACGACCTTGCTGAATCTGATCGGCGGTCTGGACCAGCCCAGCAGCGGTGAGATCTCGGTCGGCGGCACCCGCATCGACCAGCTCTCCAGCGGCGCGCTGGCCAAGTGGCGCGCTGCCAATGTCGGCTTCGTATTCCAGTTCTACAATCTGATGCCGGTGTTGACCGCGCAGAAGAATGTCGAGCTGCCGCTGCTGCTGACCAATCTGTCGGCCGCGCAGCGCCGGCAGAACGCAGCAGTGGCGCTCAAGCTGGTCGGTCTCGACGACCGCGCCGGCCACAAGCCCAAAGAGCTCTCCGGCGGCCAGGAGCAGCGCGTGGCGATCGCGCGCGCCATCGTGTCCGATCCGCAGATCCTGGTCTGCGATGAGCCCACCGGCGATCTGGATCGCAAGACCGCCGATGAAATTCTCACCCTGTTGCAGCAGCTCAACCGCGATTTCGGCAAGACCATCGTGATGGTCACGCATGACCCCAAGGCCGCCGATTTCGCGACGCATACGCTGCATCTGGATAAGGGGTTGTTGGCGGAGCAGGTGGCGGCTTGAGTTGGGGGCGAGTGGAATGAAATACGTCAGCTTCATCTGGGCCAGCCTGTGGCGCAAGAAGACCCGTGCGGCGTTCACCATCCTGTCGCTGCTGTGCGCGTTCTTGCTGTTCGGGTTGCTGCAGACCATCGGTGCGTTCTTCACCGCGGGCGCGGACTTCGTCGGCGCCTCGCGCCTGATCGTGCAGTCGCGGGTATCGTTCACCGATTCGCTGCCGGAGCGGCTCAAGCCGCAGATCGAGAGCGTGCCGGGTGTGGCTGCGGTGCATCACGACCAGTGGTTCGGCGGTATCATCGGCGACAACACGCAGGCGATCGCGTTCGCCTCCAATCCGCGCAGCTTGCGCGTGGTGTATCCCGAATGGGTGATGCCCGATGCGCAGTGGGACGCGTTCGCCAATACCCGTACCGGGGCCATCGTCGGCCGCAAGATCGCCGATCAGTACGGCTGGAAGGTGGGCGACAAGCTGCCGCTGAAGTCCAACATCTTTCCGCAAAAGGACGGGTCGATGGCATGGAGCTTCGACATCGTCGGCATCTACGACGGCAAGGACTCGAACTGGCAGGCGCAGACTACGCAGATCTTCCTCAATTGGGATTACTTCAACGAGGCCAACCAGTTCGGGCAGGGTGCCGCCGGGGTGTTCGCCGTGTTGCTGGAGAATTCCGATCGCGCCAACGAGGTCGCGCAGTCGATCGACAAGCTGTTCCTCAATTCGCCGGATGAAACCAAGACGCAGAGCGAAAAGGACTTCAACAAGGGTTTCTTCGCCCAGATCGGCGACATCGGCCTGATTGTGCGACTGATCCTGGTCGCGGTGTTTTTCACCATCGTGATCCTGACCGGCAACACGATGGCGCAGGCGATTCGCGAGCGCATTCCCGAAATGGCCGTGCTCAAGACCCTGGGCTTCAGCAACGGCCAGGTGACCGGCCTGGTGCTGGCCGAGGCCGCCGTGCTGTGTTTGATCGGCGGCCTGCTGGGCATGAGTTTGTCCAGTCTTGCCATCATCGGCATGGCCAAGGCCGCGCCGGGATTCTTCGGCTCACTGCCGACCGATCCGGTGATCTGGGTCCAGGGACTCATCGCCATGCTCGCATTGGCATTGGTGGTGGGATTGCCGCCGGCGCTGCGCGCGGGTCGGCTCAAGATCGTCGATGCGCTCGCCGGTCGCTGACCGCTAAGGAATCCGTCATGTTCAAGCAGATCTTCCAGGTGGTGGCGATCAACCTGCGCAGCATTCCCCAGCGTCTGGGGTTGTCGCTGGTGATCGTGATCGGCATCGCTGGCGTGGTCGGTGTGTTCACCGCGCTGTTCGCCATGTCGCGCGGCATCGAGGCCACGTTCGGGGCCAGCGGCGATCCGCGCAATGTGATGGTGCTGCGCGGCGGCTCGCCGGCCGAGCTCAACTCCTTCGTCGGTTTGGAGACCCTGCAAATTGCCGAGCGCACCGCCGGCGTGCGCCGCGATGCGCAGGGCCAGCCGCTCGCCGCAGGTGAGCTGATCGTGATCGCGGAGCTGCCGCGCAAGGGCGACACGCTCGGCGCCAATGTGACGCTGCGCGGGGTTACGCCGCAGGCCTTTCCGCTGCGCCCGAATCTGAAGATCATCGCCGGCGTGCCATTTACACCCGGATTGCAGCAGCTGGTCGCCGGCAAGGGCGCCGCGACCCAGTTTGAGGGATTGGATGTGGGCAAGATCGTGCGCCTGCGCGGTGCCGACTGGACCGTGGTCGGGCTGTTCGAGTCCGGCGATTCCTTCGACAGCGAGATTTGGGCGGACGCGGCCACCGCGCAAACCGCCTGGGGCCGCAACAACATCTTTTCCACCGTGCTGGTCGGGCTGGAGTCGCCCGAATCGCTGGAGACCTTTCAGGCCGCGCTGAAGGCCGATCCGCGGGTCAATGTGGAGGTCAAGCGACAGACCGCCTACTTCACCGAACAGACCCAGGCGACCACCGGCGGCATTCGTCTGCTTGGCACCGTGGTGGCGGTGATCATGGGTCTGGGTGCGGTGTTTGCCGCGCTCAACACGATGTACGCCGCGGTGTCCGCGCGCACGCGCGAAATCGCCACCCTGCGCGCGATCGGATTCGCCGGTTTCCCGGTGGTGGTCTCGGTGATGATCGAGGCCATGTTGCTGGCCCTGGCCGGTGGGCTGATCGGGGCCTTCCTGGCTTTCGTGCTGTTCAACGGCATGACCGTATCCACGCTCGGCGGCGGCTTCACCCAGCTGGTGTTCCAGTTCCGCGTCACCCCGGGATTGGTGACCTACGGCGCGGTTATCGCGTTGTTGATCGGCTTTGTCGGCGGACTGTTCCCGGCAGTTCGCGCCGCACGGCTGCCGGTAACCACCGCGCTGCGCGCCGCATAGTCGCGGCTGTTCTGCGGGGCGGGTCGCCATGACCCGCCCACCTGCGGCCAGCGCGGGCTTGATCGCCAGCAGCGCTGCCCGTGCATTGCGGTTGCGATCGACACGCCAGTTGGCCAGTGCCAGGCAGGCCCGCGCCTGCAGCCGCGCATCCTGCTAGCCCTGATCAAGTATGTCGGCACCACGATCGCGATCCTGATGGGCGTCGGCGCAGTGTTCGCCGCGCTCAATACGATGTATTCGGCTGTGTCTTCGCGGACACGCGAGATCGCAACGTTGCGCGCGCTTGGCTTCGGCGCGGCGCCGGTCGTCACCTCCGTGCTGCTCGAGTCGGCGGTGCTCGGCCTGCTGGGCGGCATCGTGGGCGGATTGCTCGTGTACTTCGGCCTGAACGGCTACCAGGCGACGACGCTGAATTTCGGCAGCTTCAGCCAGCTCACGTTCGCCTTCACCGTCACGCCGCGACTGCTGGTGACCGGCCTCTGGTACTCGCTCATACTCGGCGTCATTGGCGGCCTGCTGCCGGGAATCCGGGCCGCGAGAATGCCGGTGACGACCGGCCTGAGGGAACTGTAGCCGATGCGTAGCCTGGGTCGCGGCGCAGCCGGGAATTCACCCGACGCGCACCCGCTGCAAATGACGCTCTGGACCGATCGTGAGGTCGGCGTGGCGTGGAACGTGCGCATCAGCCGGCGCGCGCGTCGCATGTCGATGCGCGTGTTTCCGGGCGGCCGCGTCGAAGTCATCGTGCCGCAGGGCGCTGGTCTGCCCGCGGTCGAGCGCTTCGTCGCCCGGCACCGCGACTGGGCGGAGCGCCGCTCGAAGGAACTGCTGCAACTGGCGCCGAAGGCGGCGGAGCGCCAGCCTGAGGCGGTGGAAATCCGCTTGCTCGACCGGCAATGGTCCGTTGAGTACGTACCTGGACGGCGCGTGCGGGCGGAACAGGTCGGCGATTCGATGCTGCGCGTGCATTCACCCGCCGTCACCGACCGCCATGCCACCCAGGCACTGGTGCCGTGGGTCACGCGCCTTGCGCGGTACGAACTTTCGCATCGCTTGCGGCCGCTCGCGGCCGAGCTCGGCATCGACTACTCGCGCATGACCGTGCGTCGCCAGCGCACGCGGTGGGGCAGCTGCTCCACGCGGGGTACCATCAGCCTCAATGTCTGCCTGTTGTTCCAGCGCCCGGAGGTCGTGCGCTACCTGATGATCCACGAACTCTGCCATCGCCGGCACATGAACCACTCGAAGCGGTTCTGGTCGCTGGTCGCCTCGTTCGAGCCGGGCTGGAAGCCGCTCGACGTCGAACTGCTGCAGGGCTGGCGGCACGTGCCGGCCTGGGTCTTTCCATGAGCGAGTCGCACGACGAGACCGACGGATCACGCAAGCCCTCCCTCGGCTCTTACGTCGAGCTCGAGGGCGAGCGCATTCATTGGGACCTTGGCGAATCGCTGAGCTATGGCGAATACCTGCACCTCGACCAGGTCCTTGGCGCGCAGCAGCCGCTGTCTGGCCAGCACGACGAGATGCTCTTCATCGTGATGCACCAGGCATCCGAGCTGTGGATGAAGCTCTGCGTGCACGAACTGCAGGCGGCGATTACGCAGATCCGCGACGACGACCTCGGTCCGGCGTTCAAGATGCTGGCGCGGGTCTCGCGCGTGCAACAGCAGCTCGCGCAGTCGTGGGACGTGCTCAGCACGATGACGCCGGCAGACTATTCCGCGTTCCGCGACGCGCTGGGCAAGTCATCCGGGTTCCAGAGCTTCCAGTACCGGACGCTCGAATACCTGATCGGCAACAAGAATGCGGCGATGATCGAAGTGCACCGGCGGACGCCGGTGATCTATGCGCAACTGCACGAGGCGCTGCACAGTCCGAGCCTGTACGACGAGGCGCTGCGCCTGCTGGGACGTCGGGGCTTCCCGATTCCCGCCGAATTGCTGGTGCGCGACTGGAGCGCGCCGTACGCGGAACATCCCGACGTCACGGCTGCGTGGCTCACCGTCTATCGCAACATCGAAGAGCATTGGGACCTGTACGAGCTGGCCGAGAAACTGGTCGACCTCGACCAGCGCTTCCAGCTGTGGCGGTTCGCCCACCTCAAGACGGTCGAGCGAATCATCGGCTACAAGCGCGGGACGGGCGGCACCAGCGGCGTGGCCTACCTGGCCAAGGCGCTCGAGCTGCGGTTCTTTCCGGAACTCTGGAGCGTCCGAACCTCGATCTGACGCGTGTAGAATGCGCTGGCTTCGGGCCATGCCGGCCCCACCAGGCGCGCGTCAATGCAGGAAAGACTCCAGAACATCAACGTCGTCTCGAGCGAGCTGCTCCCCACGCCGGAGGCGATCAAGCGCGATCTGCCCCTGACACAGGCGGCCGAGGACTTCGTGTATCGCAGCCGCCAGGCCGTGCGCAGGATCCTCGACCGTGACGATCCGCGCCTGTTCGTCGTCGTCGGCCCGTGCTCGATCCACGATCCGGCCGCCGCGCGCGAGTACGCGCAGCGCCTGAGCGGGCTGGCCGCGAAAGTCGACGAGACGATGCTGCTCATCATGCGCGTCTACTTCGAGAAGCCGCGGACGACGGTGGGCTGGAAAGGCCTCATCAACGACCCGGACATGGATGACTCCTTCCACATCGAGAAGGGCATTCGCGTCGCGCGCGAGTTGCTGCTGTTCCTCGCGGATCTCGGGATTCCCGCGGCTACCGAAGCGCTCGACCCGATCATGCCGCAGTACCTGTCCGAACTGATCACCTGGACGGCGATCGGCGCGCGCACGACGGAATCACAGACACATCGCGAAATGGCGAGCGGGCTCTCGACACCCGTGGGATTCAAGAACGGCACGGACGGCTCGCTGACGGTCGCGATCAACGCGCTGCAGTCGGTGCGCCACCCGCACCACTTCCTGGGCATCACGCAGCAGGGCCAGTCCGCCGTCTTCCGTACGCGCGGCAACAAGTACGGCCACATCGTACTCCGTGGCGGCGGTTCGCGGACGAACTACGATTCGGTGAGCCTGGCGCTGGCCGAGCGTGAGCTCGATCTAGCCGGATTGCCGGCCAACATCGTCGTCGACTGCAGTCACGGTAATTCCAACAAGGATCCCGGCCTGCAGCCGCTCGTGGCCGAAAACCTGGCCAACCAGATCCTCGAAGGCAATCGCTCGCTGGTGGGGTTCATGCTCGAGAGCAACCTGCACTGGGGCAGCCAGCCGCTCAGCAGCGATCGCAGCCAGCTGCAGTACGGTGTCTCGGTGACGGATGCCTGCGTGGACTGGGCGACGACCGAAAGCCTGCTGCTGTCGCTGGACGAACGACTGCGTTCGGCGCCGCGTTTCGCGAAGGGTTCGGCTGCCGCCTGACCCCTGCTTATTACCAGACCAGGTCGTCAGGCACGACGAAGTCCTTGTACGCGTCGTCGACCGGTGTCGACTCGACCTTGTCCGATGTGTTGACGACGGCCCGCGGTTCGCGTTCCTTGACGCGCTCGCCCGTTTCCGCCGGCACCAGTTCGTAGTGCCCGTCGCAGCGGACGATCGCGATATCGCCGCGAACGATGCGCTCACGCAGTGACGCATCCACCGGGATACGGCCGACCTTGCCGTTGATCACGAAGTTGAAGTAGTCGTCGCTCTCCGGCTTGGCGATCCGGTTCTGCTCGACGAGCTGGCGGATTTCCGCCCAGCGCGCCTTGGCCGCCGCCTTTTCCTCGCGCTTGCGGTTGAGTTCGACGTCCTTCGCTGCCTTGGCCGCTGCCTGTTTCTGCAACTCGGCCTGGCGCTGTTCCTCGCGGAAGTTGCGGTCCTTCTTGCCGACCTGCTTGCGGTCGGTGAAGTTCTGGCGCTTCTGGCTCTGCTCGGCCTGCTTGACCTGCTTTTCACTGACCAGGCCGGCCTGCAGCAACTGCTCACGCAAAGACAAGCCGGACATGGCGAAACCTCGGAGGCCGGGGGTAGGGCAAGGCCGCGTATCTTACGCAGTGGGCGGCAGGACGAGAAGCGCGAAAGGCTCACGAAATTTGCTGCAAAACCGCAGGAACAGGCCGGCTGCCCGTCCTGATAAGATTCCGCCCTGCCTTTTTCACCATCCGGTCACCATTCCGGGGAGGATCCGACCATGACGATCAAAGTGGGCGACAAGATGCCCGCCGGCACGTTCAAGACGATGACCAAGGACGGCCCGCAGAACCTGACCTCGGACCAGCTCTTCGCTGGCAAGACGGTCGTGCTGTTTTCGGTGCCGGGCGCGTTCACGCCCACCTGCGATGCCAAGCACCTGCCGGGTTTCGTCGAGAAGGCCGGCGCGATCAAGGCCAAGGGCGTCGACACGATCGCGTGCATGGCCGTGAACGACGTGTTCGTGATGAATGCGTGGGGCAAGAGCTCGAACGTCGGCGACGGCGTGCTGATGCTGGCCGACGGCAATGCCGAATACGCCAAGGCGCTCGGCCTCGAGCTGAACGCCAGCGGTTTCGGTATGGGTATCCGCGGCCAGCGCTTCGCGGTCATCGCGAAGGACGGCACGGTCACGGGACTCTTCGTCGAAGGCCCGGGCGAGTTCAAGGTCTCGAGCGCGGACTACGTGCTGAGCCAGCTGTAGAACTTTCCGGTCCACCGATGACCTGCGCAGCGGCGTGCTTTCCGGCACGCCGTTCGCGCATCGGAGCCTGCCGATGACTTTCAACGTACCCGTCGTGACGATGCTCTATGCCGCGATCTGCGGCGTGCTGCTCATTGCGCTTGCACTCAATATCGTGCGCCTGCGTCTTGGACGCAAGATTCCGCTCGGCATGGGCGAGGGCTCGGCGCTCGAGCAGCCGGTGCGAGTGCACGGCAATTTCACCGAGTACACGCCGACATTCCTGATCCTGCTGCTGCTCGCCGAATTGGGCGGCGCCGCGTTCTGGTTCCTGCACCTGCTGGGTGCGGCGTTCGTGATCGGTCGGCTGCTGCATGCATACGGGCTGAGCACCGTGCGGGCCCGTTCGTTCGGCCGATTCTACGGCTCGGTGATCTCGTGGACGGCGATCCTGGTCCTGAGCGGCTACCTGCTGGTCCTTGCCTGCAGTTGAGCCGGCCGTGCACACGCTCGAACCGGAACTTCGCACCCTGCACGCCGAAGGCGTGATTGACGACGCCACGGCGTCGCGCGCCCTGGCCCGCGATCGCGGGGACGTGTTCTCCCTGCACCAGGAACTGCGCGCCACGATGTACGCAGGCGTGCTGCTGGTGATGGCCGGCCTGGGGCTCGTCCTCGCCCGGAACCTCGAGCGGATTGGTCCCCTGGCCATCGTGCTGGCGCTTGCGCTGGCCGCGGCCGCGTGCGGCGTGCCCGCGGTGCGCGCCAGGCG
>JBAVIQ010000295.1:0-1933 GCA_049687035.1 Steroidobacteraceae bacterium | reverse complement strand
AGCTCCCCGGCGTGATGCGCGGGGCGTCGACCATCGCGAGCGCGATGTTGCGCTTGCAGGTCGGTGACCACATCGCAGACGACACGCTGCCGATCTCATTGCGCGCGGAACGCTCCGCGTACAACAGCGCGTTGACCGCCGGCTTGTTGCCGTCGATATCGAGCGCCACCAGCTGGCGGCGCGGACCTCGGCGGCGCTCCTCTAGCAATGCCCGCCGGCCGGTGAAGTGACCTTTCTCGAAGTCGACCAGCCAGCCGAGCCCGAGTTCCAACGGCGAGCGTGAGCTGCCGACGCGCAGAGTGCGCTCGGCGGAGACGAAGTCGATGTTCGGCGCCAGGAAGCCGGCCTCGATCCGCGCGAGATTGAGCGCGCGGGAGCCGATTGGCCGCACGCCGCGCGACTTGCCGTGCGTCAGCAGCGCATCCCACAGCGCAGTCGCGTCCTGCGGCGAGACCCACAGCTCGTAACCGAGGTCACCGGTGAACCCGGTCCGCGAAACGGTGACCGGCAGCCCGTCGGCCTCAAACGCACCGAGTTCGAACGGCTTCAACCGCTCGACGCCGGCCAGCCCGAGCTGCTTCAGGACCGCGCACGATGTCGGACCTTGCAGCGCGAGTGCGGCGATCTCGTCGGTGACTTCAGTGACTGCCACGTCGAAGCCCCTGGCCGAGTCGAGCAGCCAGTCGATCTGGCGCTCGGCCGTGCACAGTCGATACTCGTCCTCGCCCAGCCGGAAGATCGTGCCGTCGTCGATTGCGTGGCCGTTGTCGTCGCACCAGACGCAATAGCTGACGCGATTGACCTTGAGCCTGGCGACGTCGCGGGTCACCAGGCGGTTGAGGTAGCGCAGGGCATCCGGCCCAGCCACGCGGTACTTCACCATCGGCGTCAGGTCGTAAAGCGTCGCCGCGTTACGGATGGCGAAATACTCCTGCTCGACCGTCGTGAAAACGTCGACCGTCGTGTACCCGCTCCACGGAATGAAGCTGTCGAGCTGGCTGAATGCGCGAGCGCGGTCGTGGAACGGCGTCCGCAGCAGCGGTTGCTGATAGTGCGGCAATGGCTGGTGCTCGTTGCTCATGTCAGGCTACCTTGGCGAGGATCCGACGAGCGGCGTTGCGGCCGGCCGTGCCCATCACTCCACCGCCCGGATGCGATCCGGCCCCGCACAGAAACAACCCCGGCAGCGGCGTGCCGTACTGCGCAGCTCCCGGCACCGGGCGCAGCATGAAGAACTGGTCGAACGCGAGATCGGCGTGATGCCAGTGCCCGCCGGTCATGCGGAACCGCTGCTCGATGTCGCGCGGTGTCAGCAGTTCGCGCGCCCGGATCGTGCCACGGAGCCCCGGCGCGTACCGCTCGAGCGTGTCGACTGCCCGATCGGCCATGCGCTCTCGCTCCCCCTCCCATCCAGCGCGCAGCGAGTATGGCGCGTACTGCACGATGGCTGAGATGACGTGCCCTCCCGTGGGCGCCAAGGCGGGATCACGCACGGTCGGCACCGTGATTTCGATGGCCGGCGCGTCCGAGTATTCGCCGTACTTGCTGTGATTGAAGGCACGCTCGATGTAGTCGAGCGAAGGCGCCACCAGCAGGCGCCCGCCGAGCGCCGCTGTGTCGAGGCCGTCGAATCTCGGCGCGGCATCCAGCGCCAGGTGCAGCTTGGCGGCCAGGCCGTTGCTGCGCAGATGGCTGACCCGCCGTACGAAACCGGTATCCAGATGCTCCGCCCCGAGCAACTTGAGCAGCGTCGTCTTCGGATCAGCGTTCGAGATCACCGTGCGCGCGTCGACGCGCTCGCCGGATTCGAGCAGCACGCCGCACGCCGCGTCGTTGGCGACCAGCACCCGGCTGACCGGCGCTGCGGTGCGGATCGTGACGCCGGCTGCGACGGCGGCTCTTGCCAGCGCATCGCAGACGGCGCCCATGCCGC
>JBAVIQ010000294.1:0-3760 GCA_049687035.1 Steroidobacteraceae bacterium | reverse complement strand
GATTCGGTGCGTCTCCCGCGCCTTGGAAAGGCAGACACGCGGCCCGGCAGACGTCCCCGAACCCCGGAGCGATGCGCCGACAGTGCGCTGATGGCGGACAGACTGGTACGGCGACTTGCGCCGAGCGAGCGCTTGCCCTCGGCGAGTGCGAAGCGTCGATGGTCAGGCGGCCGATCCGGGACCTTCCCCCGAGCGCGTGTCTGCCTTTCCAAGCTCGGGGGAAGGTCCCGGGTCGGTCGCCTGCACCGAACGCGAGTCTGCCCGTCCGCCGGGTGGGCGGCGAGCCAAGCCGTTCCGTGGCCCGACTGGCATAATCGACGGTCATTCGTCCCGGACCCTGCCGCCCCATGACCGCTCAGCCCAGGCGCACCCTGCTCGTGACCAGCGCGCTGCCGTACGCCAACGGCGCGCCGCACGTCGGGCACATGCTCGAGTACGTCCTGACCGACATCTGGGTGCGGTTCCAGCGCATGCGCGGCCACGACTGCCTGTTCATCTGGGCGAGCGACGCACACGGCACGCCGATCATGCTCAAGGCGCGGCAGGAAGGCATCACCCCCGAGCAGCTGATCGAGCGCGTCGGCGCCGAACAGCGCCGCGACTTCGGCGAGTTCGACATCTCGTACGACAACTTCCACACCACGCACTCGGACGAGAATCGCGAGGTCACCTACGAGATCTATCGCCGGCTCGTCGCGGGCGGTCACATCCGGCGCGAGACGATCGTGCAGGCATACGACGAGCAGGCAGGAATGTTCCTGCCGGATCGCTACGTGCGCGGCACCTGCCCCAGGTGCGGCGCACTCGACCAGTACGGCGACAGCTGCGAAGTCTGCGGCGCCACTTACACGCCAGCCGACCTGCTGAACGCCGTCTCGGTCGTGAGCGGCACGGCGCCCGTGCAGAAAGAGTCGGAGCACCTGTTCTTCAAGCTCGGCGATTTCGAGCCGATGCTGCGCAACTGGACGGGTGGCGATCGTCTGCAGTCCGCCGTCACTGCCAAGCTCGGCGAGTGGTTCGGCGCGGGCCTGCGCGACTGGGACATCTCGCGCGACGAGCCGTATTTCGGCTTCGAGATTCCGGGCGAAACCGGCAAGTACTTCTACGTCTGGCTCGATGCGCCGATCGGCTACCTCTCGAGCCTGCTGCAGTACTGCCGCCGCACCGGGCGGGATTTCGACCAGTACTGGAAACCGGACAGCACGGCCGAGGTGTATCACTTCATCGGCAAGGACATCGTGTATTTCCACACGCTGTTCTGGCCGGCCGTGCTCGCCGGAGCGGGCTACCGGCCGCCGACGTCGGTGTTCGCGCACGGCTTCCTGACCGTGAACGGGCTGAAGATGTCCAAGTCGCGCGGCACGCTGATCTCCGCGCGCACCTGGCTCGATCACCTGCCGGCCGAATACCTGCGCTATTACTTCGCGTCGCGTCTCGGCGACGGCGTCGACGACCTCGACCTCAACCTCGACGACTTCGTCGCCAAGGTCAACTCCGACATCGTCGGCAAGCTCGTCAACATCGCGAGCCGGTGCGCGGGATTCATCGCGCGGGGCCCGGCGGGCAAGCTGGCCTCCACGCTTGCGGATGCGTCCCTGCAGGAAGAATTCGCCGCGGCCGGCGAGCGCGTCGCCGCACTGTACGAAGGCCGCGATCTCGCCGGTGCGATGCGCGAGATCATGGCGCTCACCGACCGCGCCAATCTCTATATCGACCAGCAGAAGCCGTGGCTCATGGCCAAGGATCCGGCGCGTACCGCCGAAGTGCAGGCCGTCTGCACGCAGGGTATCAACCTGTTCCGTGTGCTCGCGGTGTATCTGAAGCCCGTCATGCCGAAGCTCGCGGCAGGAGCGGAGAAATTCCTCGGGCTGCCGGCGCAGACCTGGGCCGACGCCGCAACGCCCCTCCTGGGCACGGTGCTCAACGCCTACGAACCACTCGCCACGCGCGTCGACCCGGCCGCGGTCAAGGCGTTGCTCGCCGCGTCGGCGGAAACCCTGAAGCCCTCAGGTGCGCTGGAAGCGGCGGCCACGACGGCTCCCGTCGCGGTGACGCAGGCTGCCACGGACAAGCCGGCCAAGGGTGCCGCGAAGACCGCGGCGCAGCCCGCTGCACCTGCCGCTCCGCCCGCGGAGCTGTCGATCGACGACTTCATGAAAGTCGACCTGCGCATCGCGCGCATCGACTCGGCCGAATTCGTCGAGGGTGCCGACAAGCTGCTCAAGCTGGGAGTCGATCTCGGCGAACTCGGCAAGCGGCAGATCTTCGCCGGCATTCGCTCAGCGTACGAACCGTCGCAGCTCGTCGGTCGACTGACGGTCGTGGTCGCCAATCTCGCGCCGCGCAAGATGCGCTTCGGCCTGTCCGAAGGCATGGTGCTGGCGGCCGGACCCGGCGGACAGGAGATTTTCGTGCTCTCCCCCGATGCGGGCGCGACGCCCGGCATGAAGGTGAAGTGACGCCCGCGGCGAGGAGCCCATGACCGAGCTGCTGCTGCTCGCGCTCGGCGCGAGCCTGGTCAACAACTTCGTCCTGTCCAACTTTCTCGGGCTCTGCCCGTTCGTCGGTGTGAGCCGTCGCTACGAGGCCGCCGCCGGCATGGCCCTCGCGACACTGTTCGTGCTCACGATCGCCTCGGGCCTGAGCTTCGCACTGTGGCAATGGGTACTGGTGCCGCTGGGTCTCGAATACCTGCGCACGCTGGTGTTCATCCTGCTGATCGCAGGAGTCGTGCAGTTCACCGAGATCATGGTGCGGGCGACGAGCCCCCTCCTGCACCAGTTGCTCGGCATCTTCCTGCCGCTGATCACGACCAACTGCGCCGTGCTCGGCGTGGCACTGTTGAACGTCGATCGGCAGCATGGCCTGCTCGAGTCGCTCGTCTTCGGTGCGAGCGCCGGCGCAGGCTTTGGACTCGCGCTGTTGCTGTTCACGACACTGCGCGAACGACTGGACACGGCTGACGTGCCGGCAGCCTTCCGCGGTGCACCCGTGGCGCTGGTGACGGCGGGCCTGATGGCCCTCGCCTTCATGGGTTTCGCCGGGCTGGGCGCGCGGTGAGTTCCGACGCGGTCGTCATGGCGGTGCTGGTAGCAGCGGCCCTCGCCGTCACGCTCGGCGTCGCACTCGGCTGGGCGGCATCGCGCATCGAACCCGACGCCGACTCGCTCGTGGAGCGCATCGACGCGCTGCTGCCGCAGACGCAGTGCGGCCAATGCCGCTACCCGGGCTGCCGGCCGTACGCGGCCGCCATCGCCAGCGGCGCAGCGGAGATCGACCGCTGTCCTCCGGGCGGGGACGCCACAGTACGCGCGCTCGCCGCATTGCTCGATCGTTCGCAGCGTCCGCTCGATCCCGCGTTTGGCGCACCGAAGCCGGCGCAGGTGGCATGGATCGACGAGGAGAAGTGCATCGGTTGCGCGCGCTGCCTGCCTGCCTGCCCGGTCGACGCCATCGTCGGCGCGCCCAGGCAGATGCACACGGTGATCACGACGCAGTGCACCGGCTGCGAGCTCTGCCTGCCGCCTTGCCCCGTCGACTGCATCGAGCTGCGCCCTGCCCCGGCTGTGCCGCTGCGCTATCGCCAGCCTCGTGCCGCGTGATGGCCGCCCGCTCCAGGTTCCCTGCCGGCCTCGTGCTCGACGCGCACAAGCAGCAGGCATGCGGCACACCGATCGTCGTACTGCCGCCGCCCAGGCAGGTGGCGCTCGCGCTCGATCAAGGTTCGGGTTACGGCGCAGAAGCCGTCGTGGCCGTGGGG
>JBAVIQ010000293.1:0-2438 GCA_049687035.1 Steroidobacteraceae bacterium | reverse complement strand
CCCTCGGGCTTGATCTTGCCCATCTCGAGCGAGACCAGGCTGCCGAGTTCCGACTTGTACTTGCGCAGTTCCTCGCCCATCAGGCGCACGGCTTCGCCGCGCTTCGGCGCGGGCACCGCGCGCCAGGTCTTCGCCGCCGCGACGGCCGAGGCCATTACCTGCTCGTACTGAGCGGATGTCGTGGCGCGCACGCGCGCAATCACTTCGCCCGTGGTGGGATTGATCGACTCGATGACCTGTGCCGACGCGTCGTCCAGCCAGCCGCCCGCACCCGACCAGGTGCCGGCGTTGGTCTGCGCGAGGCCGAGGCTCCTGAGGAGTGCGTCGATCATCGGGCGCCTCCAGCGACACGCTGCTGGCCGGTCGTGCCCGCCACGATCATGCGCGAGGAAATTTCCTTGCCGCCGCCGTCGGAGTAGTGCTTGCCGAAGCGGTTGCCGAGCACGTCCACCAGGCTGAAGTCTTCCTGGCGCACGAAGCCATGGTAGCGGCCCGGGTTCTGCATCACGAGGTCGACTACGGCGCAGATACCGGCCGCCGTCGTGACCTGGATCGCCGACCACAGCCGGCCCGCGATCACTTGCGGGTAGATCTTGCTGACGTAGTTTTCTTCACGCAGTTCGCCGTGCTGCCGGCCCGCCACCGCGACGTAAACGATCACGACGTCCTGCAGCGTCTGCGGTACGGCGTTCTCGAGCACGCGCTTCAGCGTGGCGCGGTCGAAGTTGAGCTTGAGGTCGTTCATGAGCAGGCGCATCTGCGCGCAGTGACCCGGGTAGCGGATGGTCTTGTAATCCATCGTCTGCGCTTTCTCGCCGTAGGTCTCGGCGAGCGAGCCCAGGCCACCGGACGTGTTGAACGCCTCGTAGATCATGCCGTCGATCTCGATTTCCTCGAGGCCTTCGAGCGGGGCCACCTCGACGGCGCGACCATCGACGAGCGCTTCGCACGGATTGCCATACTCGTTGATCAGGCCGTCGGTGGACCAGGTCAGCGAATACTTGAGCGCGTTGTTCGGATGCTGGGGCAGGGCGCCCACCCGCAGCTTGACGCTGCGGATCTCGTCGAAGTGCTGGATCAGCGCGTTCGCCGCAATGCTGATGAAACCCGGAGCCAGCCCGCACTGCGGCACGAACGCGCGCGTGGAACCGTCGGCCACCTTGCGCACCGAACGGGTAACCGCGACGTCCTCGGTCAGGTCGAAGTAGTGTGCGTTCACCTTGCGGGCGATCTCGGCCACCTTCACGTTGCAGTAGAAGGGCAGGCTGGAAATGATCGTGTCGGCCGGGTGCTCGCGCAGGTGGGCTTCGAGCAGCGTCGGGTCCGAGGCGTCGAACTCGTAGGCGTGCAGGTTCGGCAGGCCATGAGCCGCCACGACGGAATTGGCGGCATTGCCGTTGACGTCGGCCACGTGGACTGCGTAATCCCGGCATTCCGCGAGGAAGCCGGAGATGAGGGCGCCGATCTTGCCAGCCCCAAGGATGAGTACCTTCTGCATCGTCGAAAACTCCTGGTAGCGCCTCTGCGGTGGACCAGAAGGCCAGTCGCGGGCGCGAATGCTGTTTTGAGGGGCGGGATTCTGACGAAACCGGGTCCCGCAGTACATCCGGTTTCTTTTGCAACGCAAAGTTTCCCGGTAGGATCAATGGGATGAACGCCGTTCCTCAGACTCCCGAGTGGTCGCCTTCGAGCTGGACGTCCCGTCCCGCGCAGCAACAGCCGTCCTACAAGGATCCGGTGACTCTGACGCGGGCGGTCGATGCCCTGGGCCGGCTGCCTCCGATCGTCGTTTCCTGGGAAATCGATGCGCTCAAGCGGCAGATTGCCGAGGCACAGCAAGGCGAGCGGTTCCTGCTGCAGGGCGGGGATTGCGCCGAGTCCTTCGCGGACTGCGACTCGGGCCAGATTGCCCGCAAGCTCAAAATCCTGCTGCAGATGAGCCTGGTGCTGCTGCATGGCATGAAGAAGCCGGTGATTCGCGTGGGGCGCTTTGCCGGCCAGTACGCCAAGCCGCGCTCCACCGACACCGAGACCAGGGATGGCGTGACGCTCCCTTGCTACCGCGGCGATCTCGTCAACCGTCCCGGCTTCACGGCCGCCGAGCGCGAGCCCGATCCCGAATTGCTGTTGCGCGGCTACGAGCGAGCGGCATTGACGCTGAATTTCGTGCGCGCCCTGATCGACGGCGGCTTCGCGGACCTGCACCACCCCGAGTACTGGGACCTGGGGTTCATGCAGCATTCACCGCTCGCGGATCAATACCGGCAGATTGCGACGTCGATCGCGGACTCGCTCGATTTCTTCGAGGCGATCAGCGGCAGCCGCGTGCACGAGGCGAGTCGGGCCCCGTTCTATGCGAGCCACGAAGCGCTGCACCTTCTGTACGAGCAGGCGCAGACGCGCTTCATTCCGCGCAGCGAGCGCTGGTACAACCTGTC
>JBAVIQ010000292.1:0-3410 GCA_049687035.1 Steroidobacteraceae bacterium | reverse complement strand
GCTCTACAAGGTGGTCGAATAGATCACAGTCGGTGCGTGCCGACGACTTTGCGCCTTGATTTCCGCGTGGCCGGAGTGTCAACTTCCGTAGTTACCACGGAACTCGTGAATCATGGCCAACAAGAAGTTCGAACTGACTGACGCCGCCACCGGCAAGAAGAGCGACATGCCGGTGCGTTCCGGCACGATCGGCCCCGATGTGGTCGACATCAGTGCCCTGGCGAAAGACCACGGGGTCTTCACGTTCGACCCGGGCTTCATGGCCACGGCCGCGTGCGAGAGCAAGATCACCTACATCGACGGCGACAATGGGGTCCTGCTGTACCGGGGCTACCCGATCGAGCAGCTCGCGGCGAAATCCAGTTTCCTCGAGACGGCGTACCTGCTGCTCCACGGCGAACTGCCGGTCAGCAGCCAGTTCGAGCAGTTCGACCGCTCGATCCGCTACCACACGATGCTCAACGAATCGCTGCTGCGGTTCTTCAACGGTTTTCACTACAACGCGCACCCGATGGCGATGGTGTCCGCGGTGGTCTCGTCGATGGCGGCGTTCTACCACGACTCCATGGACAACAATAACCCGCGTCACCGCGAGATCTTCGCGCACCGCATCCTGGCCAAGATCCCCACGGTCTCGGCCGCTGCGTTCAAGCACATGCTCGGCCAGCCGTTCGTCTACCCGCGCAACGACCTCGACTACTGCGCGAACATGCTGAACATGTTCTTCGCCGTGCCGACCGAGGATTACGTGGTCGACCCGATGGCGGCTGAGGCGCTCGACCTGCTGCTGATGCTGCACGCGGACCACGAGCAGAATGCCAGCACGTCCACCGTGCGTCTCGCTGGCAGCACGGGTACCAACCCCTATGCCGCCATATCCGCAGGCGTTTCGGCGCTGTGGGGCCCCGCGCATGGCGGCGCCAACGAGGCCGTGCTCGCGATGCTCGAGGACATCGGCACCGTCGACAACATCGAGAAGTTCCTGGCGCGCGTGAAGGACAAGGACGGCAGCACGCGGCTCATGGGTTTCGGCCACCGCGTCTACAAGAACTTCGACCCGCGCGCGAAGATCATCCGCGAGATGTGCCACAAGGTGCTGTCGCGCCTCGGCCAGAACGACAACCCGCTGTTCGAGCTGGCGCTGCGGCTCGAGGAAATCGCGCTGAAGGACGAGTACTTCATTGCCCGCAAGCTCTATCCGAACGTCGATTTCTACTCGGGCGTGATCTACAGCGCGCTCGGCATACCGCGCTCGATGTTCACGGTCATGTTCGCCATCGCGCGCACCGCCGGCTGGGTCGCGCACTGGCAGGAGATGATCGGCGATCCGGCAATGAAGATTGGCCGGCCGCGCCAGCTTTACACCGGGCCGACGCAGCGGGATTACGTCGACGTCGACAAGCGCGGCTGAGTTTTTCGGGCGCCCCGAACGGACTGACGCGTCGTAGCGGGCGGCCGATCCAAGGTCTTTCCCCGAGCTTGGAAAGGCAGACACGCGCTCTGGGAAAGACCTTGGATCGACCGCTTTCAAGGCAGCGCCTGAGCTCGTTTTCGGGCCAGCCCGAAAACATCGCACGGCGCAGGTAACCGGCTCGAATTCAACGCACTGTTGCCGACGCAAGCCACGGATCGCTTCGTGACCGTGTGTTCCGCTGCGCCGGGATCCTGCCGGTTCCCGGCGACGCCCCAACTTGCGCGTGACCCGCGCAGTAACAATCGGTTGGGGACGCCGCGGCAGGTCTGTGTCGAGATCAGGTCGATATCGACAAGCGTCGTGGAGGGCGAGAGTGCTCCTGTTGCGGGGGCGCTCGCTATCCGTCACTTGCGCCGTGCGACGTTCGCGGGCTTTCCCGCGAACGAGCTCAGGCGCCGTGTCTCAAGCGGACATTCCGGTATTCATTCCGGATCGCGTGTCTGCCTTTCCGCGATCCGGAATGAATACCGGGATGTCCGCCATTGACCTACCACGCCTGTGCACATTCACGAATTGCCGTGCGCGCGGCGCGGGAGCACTCTGGAACTGGGTCCCGCAGCGGGAGAAACACATGAGTCACATACGCATCGTCGTCGCCGATCAGGCCGAAGCGATTTTCTACGACCTCAGTTCGCTCCAGGCACGCCCCACCGAAGTCGCGCGGATCTCGGATCCGGCGGCCCACCTGCACGACCGGGACTTCTCCAGTGACCGGCCTGGGCGGTCGTATGAGAGCTTCGGCAAGGCGCGTCACGCCATCGCGGGTGAGAACGACCCGCGGCACCGTGAGGCGGTCAAGTTCGCGAAAGAGATCGCGGGCAAGCTGGACCTGGACAGGCGCAACAAACAGTACGAGCAGCTGATCGTCGTCGCCGGCGCACCGTTCCGCAGCTTGATGCGCACCGAACTTTCAACCGACACGGCGGCTTGCATCGTGCACGAGGTGCCCAAGGATCTCGTCCACAGTTCGGTCGAGGTCTTGCGCGAGCACCTGCCGACCACAGCGCAGGAACTGAAGTCCGCCTGATCAGACCAGCGCCGCGCGCCGCCAGCGGTCGATCCGTTCAACGCGGAAAGGCTGACATGCGCTGACTGCAGGTGGTCGATCCGGTGCATGCCGTGGCGTCGGGAACCTGAAGGTTCTGCGACGACCCACCTTGCCCCGAGATCGCGTCGCTATCGGCATGTGGACCCACGGGCGTGTCGGTTCGAGGTCGCTCGTTATCGGTTACCTGCGCCGTGCGACGTTCGCGGGCTTGGCCGCGAACGAGTTCAGGCGCCGTCGCACAAGCGGTCGATCCAGAGTCTTTCCCCGGGCGCGTGTCTGCCTTTCCAAGCTCGGGGAAAGACTCTGGATCGGCCGCTTGC
Source organism: Steroidobacteraceae bacterium (assembly GCA_049687035.1). GTDB lineage: Bacteria > Pseudomonadota > Gammaproteobacteria > Steroidobacterales > Steroidobacteraceae > RPQJ01. Next base: position 568 of record JBAVIQ010000292.1, on the reverse strand, counting down.
AACCCGCGCGTGTCTGCCTTTCCAAGCTCGGGGCAAGGCAGCGGATCGGCCGCCTGCAACGGCCTCGTCTCCCGCGCAAAGCGCGGGAGGGAGATCACACCAGCGCCGCAACCTCGACCGCGGTCGCGCGCCGCATCGGCTTGCCATCGACCGGGCTGCACGGCGACTGCCGGATGCCGTCCAGCGGGAAGACCACCGCGTCGATGGTCTGGTGTCCTGCGACGAAACGGAAGGCCGGGAAGGTAACCGTGCGGTCGCGCTCGAAGCGCAGCCGGCGCTCGAGCGTTTCGTGCGGCACGCCGCGTTCCTCGAGCCGGATCGAGACGGCTTCGGCAGACTCCGAGAACAGGTGCAGGTGGATGTCGGAATGCGGCGAGGCGGTGCCCGCGAGCACGGGCCCGACGAGGCGAGGATCGAATTCCGCCAACAGGCGCATGGCCTGCAGGGCCGAGCGCCGCAGGTCCGCGATTTCGGCTTCGTGCCGGCCATCCGCAAACAGCCGCCGCCGCGCAAACAGCGCCGCCTCGATTTCGGTATTGCGCGGCAGGATCGCCGCGTCCACGACGCC
>JBAVIQ010000291.1:0-1788 GCA_049687035.1 Steroidobacteraceae bacterium | reverse complement strand
CGACTCCGCAACGCGACAGTGGTTCGTCGTGCGCTCGACCGGCGAAGGCGCGGCCGCACGCGTCAGCACCGGCATCAGCGCACCCACCTCCACCGTCTGGTTCGACCTGGACGCCGATGGCGACGGGCTCACCGATCTCGGCTACCGCGACGGCAACAACGGCAATCGCCTGCGCTACCTGCTGCACGCGGGCCCGGCCGCACCGGCCGACCTGGCCACGGTGTTCGTCGACGGCTTCGGCGTGCGCCAGAACCCGACCTACGTTTCGATCGCACGCAGCAACCACACGCGCCTGAACGACGCCGCCTTTCCGGCGGTCGATCTCCAGGGTCCGCTGTACGTTGTGAGCGAGTTCAGCGCGACCGACGGAAACGGCGGCACGTACCGCAACCGGCTGCAATACTCCGGTGCGCAGTTGCACCTGCAAGGACGTGGCTTTCAAGGATTCGCGACGCAGCGCATCGAGGACACGCGCACGGGCCTCGTCACGCTCGACACCGTGTCAAGGGCGTTCCCATACACGGGAATGCACTTGCAGCGCGATGTGTTCCAAGCCAACGGCTCGACGCCTGTGCGCCAATGGCAGGCGGTCCTCGGCCTGCAGGCGATGGGTCCGGCGGGCAGCGAGCAGCGCGCGTTCCCCTTCGTCGCGTCCACGAGCGACAAGCGATTCGAACACGGCGGGGCTCTTAACGGCACGCTGGTGACGGAAGCGGCGGCGACGTTCGCCTACGGCGATGGTTACGGCAATCCCACGCAGGTGCAGATGACGACGTGGGACCGGGATCCCTACTCGCCGCACCTGAACAGCGCCTGGCGCTCGACGTTGAGTCTCGGTTACGCGAATGACCCGTCGGGCAACTGGTGCCTGGGCCTGCCCGCCAGCCGCACGACGACGAGCACCGCGCCCGACCAACTCGCGGTCACGCAGACGACAACCTACGGGACCGATCCCGCGGCATGCCGGATCACCCAGCAGGTCGTCGAGCCGAACTCACCCACGTTGAAGGTCGTCACGTGGTTTGGCTTCGACGGTTGCGGCAACCTGAACTCCGTACGGACCGTGGGCGCCAATCCGAACGGGACCGCAATGCCGGCCAGGACGGCGAGTTTCAACTATGGCAGCCGCTGCCAGCTGCCCGAGTCCGCCACCAACGCAGCTGCAGAAACTACGACGTACGCGTGGAGTTACGACTTCGGTGTCGCCACCGGCACCACGGATCCGAACGGGCTGTCGACCACCTGGACACACGACGAATTCGGACGCCGAATCAGCGAGACGGCGAGCGACGGCACCAGCCGTACATGGACATTCCAGTCGTGCGGCACGACTGGCTGCTGGGACACGGGGGGGAATCTCCGCTTCCTCGTCTATGACCGCAACTACGCAGTCGACGGCACGCTGGTCCGCGAGCGCCGCGCCTACTACGACGGCTATGAACGTCCGCGGCTGGATGTGTACTACGGCGCACTCGGCACCTGGTTGCACCGAACCTACGACTACGACGCGGCCGGGCGCATGGTTCGTGAATCCCGGCCCTATGCGAGCGCGCCCAATGGATATACGGGTCGAACGTTCGATCCGCTAGGCCGGATGTTGAGCGAGCGCGACTTTGACAGCAGCGGTGCAACCGTTCGCAACACGAGCCTCGCTTACGCGGGCCGGACGGCGACACTCACGGACTCGCTTGGCCACGCACGGTCGAGCATCGTGGACGTCGCAGGGAAGCTCCGCCGCGTGACCGATCCGTCCCCCGGCGGCATCACGCGCTACGACTACGACTCACT
>JBAVIQ010000290.1:0-1737 GCA_049687035.1 Steroidobacteraceae bacterium | reverse complement strand
CTCCGTGTCCCAGAAGCTGATGGCGACCGATTCGTTGCGGTCCTTGTCGAAGAAGGAAACTTCGTCGCGGAAGCCGTGCTGCTTCCTAAGCGTGGGAATGATCTTCTCTTCGAACTTGCGCGTCGCCAGGTCAAACTTGCCCGGTTTCATGTGAGTCGTGATGAGTCTTGCAAACATGGTCGAGTTCCTGTGTGGCCGAGTTTGAGAAAACGTCGAGTGAGATCTCGGCGGCCGTTTGCGGCCGGCCTCGCCGGCCGGCGTCCTACTGAATCACGGCCCGAGTCGTCGCACCATTCGTATTATGTGAAACGCGGCGATCGAAAAGCCGGCGGGTCGGTCAGGTCTTCTTGACACATGTGTGCCAGGTCCCATCCGGACCCCGGGCCCAGACGCGCTGCGAAGTCAGGCGGCCGCGATGATCGAAGGTGAGGATCTTGGTGGTATCCACGAGTCGCAAGCACGTCGTAACCTTGCAGCACGTGCGAGTCTGCCGGTGATGCCGGCCTCAGTTCTTCGCGGCAGGTCGCAGAGTGAACAACGTGTCGCTGGTCAGCCCGCAGGCCTCCCCTCCCATGGACCTTGGAACAGTCCGCGAAAAGTCCGCGGACGTCGAGACGGAGATCGATATGACGAACGATCACGCCGGGATGCCGCGGATGCCGGGCCGCTTCCTCGGGAGCTGGAAGCGTGCGCTTGGCGAACTCGCCATCGTCGCGCTGGGCGTCCTGCTCGCGCTGTGGGCGGACCAGGCGATGCAAGCGCGCGAGGAGGCCGCGAGGGCGACCGGCTACCTCGAGCGACTGCAAGAGGATGTCAGGGCGGACATCCGGTCCCTGCGATTCAGTCGCGACCAGGCGCGGAGACGGCTCGACATCACCCGACAGGTCGATGCCTGGCTGCACGATCCGAAAGCTGCGCCCGATCCCGACTCGCTCGTGATGAGCGTTCACTTCGCCGGAGTCCTGTTTCCGCCGACGATCTCGAGATTCACGATCGACGAGTTGAAGTCCACGGGGGACCTTCGCCTGCTGCAGAACCAGGCGCTCAAGCGGCAGGTGGCCGACTACTACAACCAGATCGGGCTGCAGATCGACCAGTGGGGCGCCTGGGGCGACGTGGGAATCACCGAGACCTACTTCCGGGAACTGGCGTTCGTCCTGGATCCAGAGCTCCGGCTGCGGGCCGGCATGTTCGACCCGGCGCTGATGCGGCGATTCCTGAGCGCCTCCGGCGAGCACGGACCGGCCAATTACGCCGAGGCACGGGGATCCGCGCCGCAGATCGGCGCCACGCGTGCCGACGCCGATCGCATCCTGGAACGGATGCGGACGCGTCCGAACTTTGAAGGGTATCTCCGCGACAGCATGTACTGGGCGCAGCTCTCATCGCTCCTGCTCGACGGCGTGATCCTGTCCGCCGAGGAGCTGGAGGCGACGATCGCGGAGGAAATCGAAACTCTCCGTCGATGACAGCTGTGTTCCGCAGTTGCGTGATCACGCCGATGCGGGTGCCGGCAGAGACTCGTGATGCAATCCGCCCAGCACGGATCTGCCCGTTCACTCGAATGCACCGCCTTGCGCCGGCGCGGCTTGACCCCAGTGCTCTCGCTTTCGCTTTCGCTCTCGCTTTCGCTCTCGCTCCCGCCCTCGCTCGCGTCGGTCACGGTCTCCGCCCTGTTGCGACCGCATCCGACGCATGACCCAGCAGTTCGCCGCTGGAACTCGTGCCCGGGGGCGT
>JBAVIQ010000289.1:0-2462 GCA_049687035.1 Steroidobacteraceae bacterium | reverse complement strand
GGCTGGAACTGCGGGTGCCACGGGTGCCACGGGCGCCACGGGCGCCACGGGTCCCGCGGGAGTTGCCAAGATCGAGCCCAGAGAGTCCTGTGGCGTCTGTCACGACGTCGGCTCGTTGGCCGCTGTCGATGAATCGCATGCGATCGACCGCGAGGTCTCCTTTACCGCCACTAGACCCGTAGTGAGCGGGCCTGACCTTGTCGTCACGTTCACCATCAAGGTCAATGGCGCGAATTACGATAGTTTCACTACTGTGCAGCGCGCGGTCATTCTCCAGGGCGTGGGCGCCGCGCCGAATACTGTTTACACACGGTGGCAGAACAGTACGACCGAGCCGGCGACCAGTATCGCCGCTGGTGTCCTCGACAGCGTTGCGGGTGGCGTGTACACGCTGCGCATCCCGGGCGCCGCAAGCTTTGTCGGCACCGATGCCCGGGTCTACTTCAGGCTGCAATCGGCAACGGGTATCACGCCTGTCCGTCGGGCCAGCGTCTATGCCGATGATGCGGCATACGTTCGTCCCGCCCTGGCCAGCAACCAATCGTGCCAGAACTGCCACGGCACTTTCGCAGGTGAGCCAGACAGCCATCACTACAACCCGTTCAACGTGGAAGCCTGCGTGGCGTGCCACAGTGCGGTAAATCCTCCGGGCGGCCTGGGCATGGCGTACCTGGCGCACGGCATTCATAACTCGGAGAAGATGCCGACCGGTGCGTTCACGCTTCCGGGCGCGCCCCCCGAAGTATTCGAGGTCTCCTATCCGACCTACATGAGCAACTGCAGCGTTTGCCACGACAGTCCGACAGCGCTGGCGGCGGCCAACCAGATGAAGGTCTCGGGTCCGAACTGCTACAGCTGCCACCAGTCGATGGACAGCTGGGACTTCACGGCCTCCGGCTTGACCTTCCACAATGCCTTCGCGCCAACCGAGGACTGCACGGCCTGCCACAAGACCGGCGGCGTCGCGTCCGAGAAGGTCGTCGTCACGCAGTTCCACAACAGTCTGGAGACCGAGCGTGTCGGCATCATCTGGGACGGTGAAGACCTCTCCGTCAAGGAAGGCAAGAACTTCACCTGGAAGATCGACAACGTCGTCGACGACGGCACGAACCTGAAGATCTCCTGGTCGGCGACCTATAACAGCCTCGCCGTGGATCCGTGCAACACCACCATCGGTGCGGGCAAGCCACTGTTCCATCTCGTTCCGACCGGTACCGTGCTCGATGGAGCGCCGCAGTTCCTGCGCAGCTACGCCCAGGGCGACGACTTCATCCTCGGCAAGAGCACCACTTCGCCGGGTCAGCCTGGCACTCTGACCCTGAGTGCCACGAACACGGTCTGCGCCGCGAACGTGGCGACCACGACCTGGGCGGTCGACAAGGACGTGCCGGCGGGAACGCGGGGTTACCTGGCCCTCCAAGGCAAGCCTCAGTTGCCGCTACCGGCGGGCTTCGACAAGACGGTCTCGGACTACGAATTTACCAACATGTATGTTCGCGTACCGACCCCGGACCGCGAGTTCGTCGTGGGCACGGGCGCCAAGCCGGCCACGGAGCGTCGCGCAATCGCCGATACCGCCGACTGCCTGAAGTGCCATGTCGGCTCGCTGTATCAGCACGGCAACACCCGCGTCGACAACGTGAAGATGTGCGGCGCCTGCCACAACTCGGCGTCGAGCGACCAGAACAACCGCGTCGCGATGGGCGTCGACAAGTCCGAAGCGTACGACGGCCTGGTTGGCCAGACGTACGAACTCAAGACCCTGCTGCACGCGATCCACTCGGCTGGCGATCCAACCCACGAGACGCTCGCCATCTATCGGACCCGTGGCATCTATGCCTGGACGCCCGAGGGTGTGACACCGCTGAACTGGAGTACGACGACGTGCGAGAAGGCGACGCCGACTGCCACCCAGGAATACCGGGTGTTCGGAGGCGATCCGGCCTTGGATGTGTCCTGCCAGGTGCACAGCCTGTACCACCCGACGTATCCGAGAGAGGCCAATGACTGCGCGGCATGTCACGTCACGACCTTCGACTTGATTCCCGACCAGGCCAAGGCCATGGCGACCACGCTCGACGCAGGTGCTGCCCCGTGGCAGAACAAGCTCGACGACACCCTCCAGGGTGCATCGGCGGCTGCCTGCACGAGCTGCCATCAGTCGACCGACGCCAAGGGTCATGCGTACCAGAATGGCTGGACGCCGCAGACCTTCGAGAACGGACGTCAGACCATTATCGATACGAAGTGAGCTGATGTTCGACTAACCTCCAGGCGAGCGGGGTGGGCTTTCGGGCCCACCCCAATCCCCGGAAAAGACGAGTCTTAAGAGGTGGGCCTGTCGGCCCACCTTTTTTTTGGAGGCGGTTGCGATGGAGGTGGCGGCCGTACCGAGACGACCATCATGTCGCCGACGCCCGGCGGTGGCCTCGATGTCGTCGTCACCGGCAGGTCGTTCTTGC
>JBAVIQ010000288.1:0-25195 GCA_049687035.1 Steroidobacteraceae bacterium | reverse complement strand
GGCAGACACGCGCCCTGGGAAAGGCCCCGGATCGACCGCCTGTGCCACGGCGCCTGAGCGATGTTTCGGGCAAGCCCGAAGACATCGCGCGGCGCAGCAGCGTCACCGTACGCAAACCGCAACAGTCGTCGCGGCGTGGATCAGGCGTGGCCGTGCCGCGAATACCAATGTTGGGCCGCCATAGGTATCGTCGCGCCGAACCACCGGCTGCGCATGCCAGGTGGCTGGATTCCCTGCGACGATAACTTGAGGCATCATCGCGAAACGTGGCGGGCCTGGATGCCGCCGCGAACACAGGCGATGACTGCCTGATGCAACAAATCGAATCGGGTAGAAACGCCAAGTGAACAACGCGCTTCGGACGATAATTGCCATTGCTGGTTGTGCGATAGCGGTCGGCGCCGGTGCGGCGGATCCGGGCAACCACGAAGGTGCGACGACGAGCGATGTTGCGCGGGTCGCCGCGCCGCAATTCTCGCCCTACGTCGGCCGCACCTACCCGACACGTGTCTTCTGGGGCGACACCCACCTGCACACGTCGATCTCGGTCGATGCCGGAACCATGAACCGGGTCGGGCAGGAAGACGCTTTCCGATTCGCGCGCGGCGAGGAAGTCACGACGACCGGCGGGCTGCGCGCCAGACTCGGGCGACCCCTCGATTTCCTGGTGATCGCCGATCACGCCGAGATGTACGGGCTCATGCCGCAGTTGCTCAGCGGCGACCCGGAGGTCCTCTCCACTGAGATCGGCAAGAAGTGGTACACGGCGCTGACCTCCGGCAACCAGGACACCGTCTTCGCCACGGCGATGGAGATCGTCGCATCGCTCTCCGGCAAGGTGGCGCCGATCAAGAGCGACAAGGCCGTGCGCAACGCCTGGCAGGCCTACACCGCCCTCGCCGACAGGTACAACGAACCCGGCCGCTTCACCGCGATCATCGGTTTCGAGTGGACAGCCATCGGCGGTGACAACCTGCATCGCAACGTACTGTTCCGCGGCAACTCCAGCGTCGCCAACCGTACCGTGCCGTATTCGCAGTTCGACAGCCAGAACCCGGAGGATCTCTGGAAGTTCCTGGCGGAGTTCGAGAAGCAGAACGGGGCGGAGGTGCTGGCCATCCCGCACAACGGCAACCTCAGTAACGGCCGCATGTTCACGGTGGAGACTTTCGACGGCAAGCCGCTCACACAGGAACTGGCGGCACTACGCGCCCGGTTCGAGCCGATCATCGAGGCCACCCAGATCAAGGGTGACAGCGAGTCGCATCCCTTCCTCTCGCCGAGCGACGAGTTTGCCGACTACGAGAAGTGGGACAAGTCCAACCTCAACGGCACCGAGGCCAAGAAGCCGGAGATGCTGAAGTACGAGTACGCCCGCGAGGCGCTGAAGACCGGCCTGGCGCTGGACCGGAAGCTGGGCGTGAACCCGTTCAAGTTCGGGATGATCGGCAGTACGGACGCGCACACGTCGCTGGCGGCGGTCGAGGAAGACAACTTCTTCGGCAAGCATTCCGGCGTGGAGCCCGGGCCGCATCGCTGGGAGCACGTCGTCATCGCGGCGCCCGACCCGAAGTACACGATTCATGGCTGGCAGCAGGCGTCCGCCGGCTACGCTGGTGTCTGGGCCACCGAGAACACGCGCGAAGCCATCTTCGATGCGATGAAGCGCAAGGAGACCTACGCTACGACCGGGCCGCGCATGCTGGTGCGCTTCTTCGGCGGCTGGGAATTCACCGCGAATGACGCGCGCTCACGCCTGCCGGCCGGCGTGGGATACGCCAAGGGCGTGCCGATGGGTGGCGACATGAGCAGGGCACCGGCCGGCAAGTCACCCACGTTCCTGGTGGCCGCGCTCAAGGATTCGTACAGTGGCAACCTCGACCGCATCCAGATCATCAAGGGCTGGCTGGACAAGGACGGCAAGACGCACGAAAAGGTCTATGACGTCGCCTGGAGTGGCGGTCGCAAGGTCGGCGCGAACGGCAAGGTGCCGCCCGTCGGCAACACGGTGGACGTGGCGAAGGCCACCTGGACGAACACCGTCGGCGCACCGGAACTCAGCACGACGTGGAAGGATCCCGACTTCGACGCGAAGCAACCCGCTTTCTACTACGCGCGCGTCATCGAAATTCCGACGCCACGCTGGACCGCGTATGAAGCATTGCGATACGGCGTAAAGATGACAGCGGACGTCCCGATGACGACGCAGGAGCGCGCCTACACGTCGCCGATCTGGTACACGCCGTAAACGCGGAAGAGTCAGGCATCGACGTCACAACGCACGGGTGTGGCGGCAGGCCTGGTGCAGCACGGATTCGTCGAAGGCGAGCCGGCCTGTGTCGTCAGACGATACCTGCCGTTCCTGTCGCGGCCTGCGGTCGTGCAGCGGTCTTGCGCTTGCGGTAGGCAGACTGCCGGTAGGCAGCAACCGGATCCGTAGCGCCTCCCGCCTCGATGCGTAACATTGCGATCAGCGGCCGCACGTCCGTTTCGTACGCGCGCTTCAGGGTCTGGTACGCCATCAGCGGGTCGTTGTCGGCCTGATACCCGGCCAGCGCCGCGCGATCCACGAGGCACGCGCGTGCGTAGCTCCCGGCGATGTGGTCCGCACTCGAGATCAGGCTTTCGATCGGATCGGTCATGTTATGCGACTGATCGATCATGTAGGCGGGTCGGGACCATGACGCGTCCGCGATCTCGCGCGCCACCAGCTCATTGAAGATCAGGAACAACTGCAGCGGGTTGATCGAGCCGGAATCCAGGTCGTCGTCGCCGTACTTGCTGTCGTTGAAATGAAAACCGCCGAGCTTGCCCTGCGCATGCAGCCGGGCAACGATCATCTCGATGTTGACCGACGGGGCGTGATGACCGAGGTCGACGAGGCAGCGCGCCCTGGGCCCGAGCGCATTGGCAGCCAGGAGACTCGATCCCCAGTCCTGTATCACGGTCGAATACAGCGCCGGTTCATAGAGCTTGTGCTCGATCAGGAGTTGCCAGTCGTCGGGCAGCGCTGCATAGATCGATCGCGCGCTCTCGAGGTAGCGCTCGAAAGCGCCGTGGAAGTCCTGTTGCCCGGGCAGGTTGGAGCCGTCTCCGATCCACAGGGTCAACGCATGCGAGCCTAGCGCACGGCCGGCCTCGATCACCTCGAGGTTGTGGGCGACGGCCTGTGCACGCGTCGCGGGAGATACGTGGGTCAGGCTGCCGAACTTGTAGGAGTGCTGCTGCCCGGGCTGGTCCTGGAACGTGTTGGAGTTCACGGCATCAAAGCCGAGTCCGCATGCCGTCGCGAATTCTCGCAATGCCCGCAGGTCGTCGGTCCGGTCCCATGGGAAGTGCACGGAGACCCGCGGCGTGCAGCGCACGAGCTGCTGGACGACGGCGCAGTCCTCGAACTTCTCGAACACGTTGCGCGGCTCGCCGGGGCCGGGATAGCGCGCGAAGCGTGTTCCGCCCGTACCGACAGCCCAGCTCGGCAAGGCGATTTCCAGGGTGGCCACGCGTGCCTTGACCGTGCCGAGGTCAAGGCCGTTCCGTGCGAGCTGCTCGTCCAGGTGGTCACAGTCACGCCGCAACGCATCGGCTCGAGCAGCGTTGTGCTCGCCAATCACTGCACGGTCAATCGGCAACGCATCGGTCATGGCGGCGGCTCCACGGACGGCTCAGCGGACGAACGCGGCGGCGTTGCCCGCATCGACGTTGATGATGTTGCCCGTCGACTTGGCGGATTGGTCGCCGGCGAGGAAATAGATGGCTTGCGCGATGTCCTCGGGCAGCACCGGACGGCCAAGCACGCTGCGCTTGGCGTAGTAACTCTCCAGGTCGCTCTCGTCAATGCCATAGGCCGCCGCACGTTCGCGGCGCCAATCGCCGTTCCATATGCTGGAGCCATGCAGCACGGCGTCTGGATTGACGGTGTTGACCCGGATGCCGAACAGGCCGCCCTCGAGCGCCAGGCAGCGCGCGAGCTGCAGTTCGGACGCCTTTGCCGCGCAGTACGGCGCTGCGTTCGGCGATGCCGCAAGCGCGTTCTTGCTGCCGACGAACACGATCGAGCCGCCCAGTGCCTTCATCATGCCAAACGCGCTGCGGCTCGCCAGGAAGTAGCCCGCGGAGAGCACGTCGAAAATGCGGTGCCACTGCTCCAGCGTCGTATCCTCGATTGCGGCGGACGAGGCAATACCGGCGCTGGCAACCATGATGTCGAGGCCGCCGTACTCCTGCGCCGTGAACTCGAACGACGATCTTACGGCCGCTTCGCTGGTCACATCGAGCGGGAATTGGCGCACGGAGTCGGTGCCGAAACGTGCCTTGAGGTCGTCGTGCGCACGCGTGAGTTCTTCGGCGTTGATGTCGGTCAGCACGACGCAGGCGCCTTCCGCGAGGAAACGCTCCGCGGTGGCGCGACCGATGCCGCTCGCGGCCCCGGTGATGTAGGCGATCCGCCCGGCCAGGGAGCGCGGGGGCGGCATGCGCTTCAGCTTCGCTTCCTCCAGTGGCCAGTACTCGATCGCGAACGCCTCGCCCTCGTCCAGCCCGATGTAGCTGTCTATGCCAGATGCGCCGCGGATGACGTTGACCGCATTGCCGTAGAACTCCCCGGCGATGCGTGCGGTGGCCTTGTCCCGCGCGAATGTCAGCATCCCGAGGCCCGGCACGAGGAACACGACTGGGTTCGAGTCGCGCATGGCCGGGCTGTCTGCGCGACGGTGACGTTCGTAGTAGGCGCGATACTGCTCCCGGTATTCGGCCACCGCTGCCCGCAACCGCGTGTCGAAGTCTGCCGCGTCCGGGTCGAAGTCGACGACCAGAGGTCGGATCTTGGTGCGCAGGAAGTGATCGGGACAGGAGGTGCCGAGCGCTGCGAGTTCGGCGAGGCGCGCGGATCCTGCGAATTCGAGGATCTCGGGCGAATCGTTGAAGTGGCCGATCTTGCGCGAGGAGTCGCTGATCGCCGCGCGAATGCTCTGCATCACGCGCCCGGCCGGCAACCGTCGTTCCGCGGCGGGTCGCGCTTCTCGAACCACCTGGCCGAACGGAACAGGGCGCGACGCGCGCGCCAGGTACCTGGCGGCCCTTGCGATCATCTCGATCGTTGTCGCGTAGCACTCTGCCGAACTGGCGCCCCAGGTGAAAAGGCCGTGCCCCGCCAGGATCAGGCCGCGCAACCCGGGCCTGGCGGCGGCGGCTGCGCGCATCTTCAGCGCAAGATCGAATCCCGGCCGTTGCCACGGCACCCAGCCCAGCTCGCCTCCAAACACTTCGGTGGTCAGACGCTGTGAGTCCGCGGCGGCGGCGATGGCGATCACGGCATCGGGGTGCACGTGGTCCACGTGGGGGTAGGGGAGAAAAGCGTGGGCGGGCGTCTCGATGCTCGCGGGTCGCGGGTTCAGATTGAACGTGCAGTGCGCAAGTAATTCGGCCATCTTGTCCTGCTGCGCGATGCCGCTGTAGCGGGCTTCGAGCGCCAGGACCCTGTCAAGGTAGACGGTCGCGAATCCGCCGAGTCCCATCGACCCGAGGTCGCCGCCCGAACCCTTGATCCACAGGACTTCCACGGGCTCGCCCGTGAGCGGATCCAGCTCCGTGATTTTCGCTGACGTGTTGCCGCCGCCGAAGTTCGTGACCGTGAGGTCGGAACCGAGAAGATTGGAACGGTACAGCAGCAGCAGCTGGTCGTTCATCGTGGCGGCACGCGATGGGTCCCAGCGATGCTCCGGAGTTCTCATTTGCAACCCGTCTCCTGCAATGGGCCAACGATCGGCTACGACCGGAAAAGCGTCTCAATACAGTAGCAGCGGGATTTGTCAAAAACAATCATATATAATCATATTCACTCAGATGTACTGTCGCCCAGTGGGTCGTGCAGCGCAAATCGGCGCACATTCCTGCTGGTCCGACGCTGGCGTGACCTGCAGTGCGAGGTTAAGGTCTCGCACTGAGCATTTCACGCAGGCTGCCGAGGGACAATCGCTCATGCATGAACGCGAACGCTGGCGAGCCATTCTTGCGGCGCTGCAGCGCAACCAGATCGTCACCGTCCGCGGGCTGGAGGAGCAGTTGCGATCGAGCTCTGCCACCATCCGGCGCGACCTCTCGCAGCTCGAGGCCCTCGGCAAGCTGCGCCGGGTGCATGGCGGTGCCGAGAACCTCGACCCGGGCAGCCCACAGCAGCTCGTCGGACAGCAGGGTTTCGAGCAGGGCCGGGCCGTGCAGGCACGCCAGAAACATGCGATCGCGCGGCGTGCGGCGGAGATGTGTGTCGACGGCGAGCCAATCATCATCGACGGCGGATCCACCACCTTCATGATGATCGACTTCATCCGCGAGCGATCGCTGCAGGTACTGACTAATTCGTTCCCGATCGCCGAGTCGCTTTTCCGCTCGGGTCGCGCCCGGGTGCTGGTGCCAGGCGGAGAAATCTATCGCGAGCAGAACGTTATTCTGAGTCCATTTGACGATGGCGTGCTGCAGAATTTCCGGGCCGCGAGGATATTCGTCGGGGCGCAGGCAATCCGGTCGCAGGGCTTGATGCAGTCCGACCCGCTGCTCGTGCAGGCCGAGCAGAAGCTCATGGAGCAGGCCGAGCAACTCGTGGTGCTGGTCGACAGCTCGAAGTTCCGCCAGTTCGCCAGCCTGATCCTTTGCCCGTTGAAGCGGATAGACGTACTCATCACCGACACCGGCGCCCCGCGCGAAGCCCGGGACATGTTGCAGGCCGCGGGCGTCGAGGTCGTGCTCGTCGAACCCGATGCGGCCGAGGCCTGATCGAGGCACGCCACGCGGAGAACCAGGTGGGATGCGCAGTGATCGATGTGGGCAAGACCCACGCGAAGCTGAGTCTGATCCGGGCGGACGGCACGGTCGTCGCCCGGCGCAGGATTGCCAACACGGTTCGAGAGGAAGCGCCGTATCCGCACGCTGATGTGGATCGGCTGTTCGACTGGATGTGCCATGTGTTGCAGGACGCTTGCGCGTCGCATCCGGTGGAACGTGTCATCTGCACGACCCACGGCGCAACGGCTGCGCTCCTGACCGGCGACACGCTTGCGTTGCCGGTCATGGACTACGAATGGCCCGGTTTTCCCGAACTCGACGCCGAGTATGAGCGCCTGCGCGATTCGTTCCAGGCGACGCTGTCGCCCAGTCTGTCTGTCGGGCTGAATCTCGCACGGCAAATCCACTGGCAATCGCAGCGATGGGCGGACCGGTACGCACAGGTGGATCGCATCCTGCCTTATCCGCAGTACTGGGCATGGCGCCTGTGCGGCGAGTTTGCGGCGGAGGTGTCCTCGCTCGGCTCGCACACCGACCTGTGGTGTCCGCTGGCGGGCATACCGTCGGCATTGGCGGTCCATCTGGGAGTGGATCGACGATTGCCGCCGCTGCACGCTGCGTCGACGGTGCTCGGCGAGATCGATCCGCGCCGACTCGGATTGGTCTCTGGAGCGCCGATCGCCGTGCACTGCGGAGTGCACGACAGCAGTGCGGCCTACGTTGCGCATTTCCCGGATCCGTCCCGCAGTGGGACCGTGGTGTCCACCGGCACCTGGGTCGTATGCATGAGCCGTCTCGCGGACGCTGCAAGGCTCGATCCGCGGCGCGATACGTCCGGCACGGTCAGCGTCTTCGGCGCTCCGCTCGGCTGCAGCCGGTTCATGGGCGGCCGCGAGTTCGCGGCCATCGCCGGCGAGCGGGGCATTGCCGCCACGGCCGTCGCGACGGATCTGGCGCAGGTACTGGAATCCGGGGTGATCGCATTACCTGCATTCGCCGCCAGCGGGCCATTCCAGCAGGCGAGCGGGCAGGGCAGCTTGCTCGGGCCGGTGCCCGAGTCGGTGGCTGGGCGGGCGGCGCTCGCGGCCCTGTATTGCGCGTTGGTCACGGACGTGTGTCTCGGCCTGATCGGTGCACGCGGCGACATCGTGGTCGATGGGCCGTTTGCGGCCAACCCGATCTATCTCGGCGTTCTGGCAGCGCTGCGGCCGGACGATCAGGTGTTCGCCAGCGATTGCCCCGACGGGCCGACATTGGGCGCCGCGGCGCTCGCCTATGGCGAGGCGTGGCACGGTAGGGCGCGACCGTTACAGGCGTCGGCGTTGCTGCCCGATGAGGTCAGGGCTCATCGCGAGCGCTGGCACGAACTCGTTCATGATCGCTTACATTCTTGCAAAACCGACCAATCTCGCTAGGATGCGCTGGACAGGCCGGAGACAGCCGAATCTGTACATTGCAGGGGGAACATGGCGCCTGAGCACATGCAGCGTGAGGATCGCCCAGCCGAGTCCTGCGAACTCGACCCCGACATGAAGGGGGTCCTCGCCCGCATGCTCGAGCGCATGGCCACGCGACCACCCATGGGTACATCCACGCCGGCCGAGATGCGCGCCCGTTTTGCCGACGACATCGTTGCGTGGAATGCGGACCCGCCGGATGTTCCGCTGATCGCGGACAGCGTCGTTCCCACGTCGTCGCGCCAGGTGCCAGTGCGGCTCTACGTTCCGGTCGGTGACAGCACTCCGCTACCGACACTGATCTGTTTTCACGGCGGCGGTTGGGTGGTCGGCGACCTCGACAGCAACGACCGTGCACTGCGCCTGCTGGCGCTGCAAAGCGGCGTAGCCATCCTCTCGGTGGACTATTGCCTGGCGCCAGAGCACCCGTTCCCGGCGCCGTTGAATGAATGTCTCGAGGTCGCGCGCTGGGTACGCCGCCACGGTGCCAGCCATGGAATCGATGTCGACCGGCTGGCGATCGGCGGCGACTCGGCAGGCGCCAACCTTGCGCTTGCGACTGCGATCGATCTGCGCGATGCCGGCGAGCAATGGTTGCGATACATGCTGCTCGTCTATGGCGTCTATGCGCGAGAACATGACACTGCTTCGCACCGGCTTTTCGGCGACGGCCAATTCGGCTTCGGCACGGAAGCCATGGACGCCCTGTGGTCCATGTACCTGGGTCGCGAAGGCAGTGCCGACGATCCGCGTGCAGCACCCTTGCGTGCTCGCCTCGACAGCCTGCCGCCGGCCTGCATTGTCGCCGGGCAACTCGATCCGCTCAGGGACGACAGCCGTCGTCTTGGCGGGCGCCTCATCGAGGCGGGCGGCAGCGTCGAGTACCTGGAGTACCCCGGTGTGATCCACGGCTTCATGTCGATGACGCGCGATCTCGCGGTCGCCCGGCGCGCCACGGCTTGTGCAGCTGACTCGCTGCGGCGCGGCCTGGCGCCCCCCGCGTCTCTGGCTCAAAGCCTGTGAGTGCCAACAACGGCGTGTCGTTGCCGGCCTGGATGAAGGCGGGCTGGGCAGCGGGCGACCTCGGCATCGCCTGCTATGTGGGCGGCACGATGGCCTACTTGCTGTTCTTCCTGACGCAAGCCCATGGCCTGTCGCCGGCCTGGGCCGGTCTGGCATTGCTGCTGCCCAGGCTCATCGATGTGCTGCTGGATCCGCTGATGGGGGTCATCTCCGATCGCACGGTCACCAGCATGGGGCGGCGGCGCCCGTACCTGCTGTTCGGTTCGATCGCGTTTGCACTGACCTTCTACCTGACCTTCAATCTCCCGGACTTCGCGTCTCCTCTGCACACCGTGCTTTACGCAGGCGCGATGTATCTATTGGCGAGTGCGGCCTATACCGTCTACAGCATCCCGCATTCGGCGATGGCCGCCGACATGTCCTCCAGCTATCGTGAGCGCACCAGCATCGTCGGTTACCGGATGCTGGGCTCGCGCATCGGCATCCTGGTCGTGGGACTCTCGGGCCCGTATCTGTTTTCTTCGCAGGACACACTCAAAGAGGGCTTCCGGGTATTCGCCGCCGTTTTCGCCGGCATCATCCTGCTGGGCGGTCTAGTGTCTTTCTGGGCCACCCGACGTGCGCCGCGCTACGAAGGTCCGGTGGCGGCTTTCGACCTGGCTGCCGAGTTCCGTGCCCTGCGTCGCAACCGCCCGTTTCGTGCGCTGGTCCTGGTATTCCTGCTGCAGAACATCGCGATCGGCATGTCCGCGACCTCGCTCGTGTACTTCGCGACCATCGTGATGCAGGTCGAAGTTCGGCACGTCGGTTGGTTCGCAGCCGGGGCGGCCGCGGTCGCGATGCTGGTCACCCCATTGTGGATGCGCGCCGGCAAGGTCTGGGGCGTCAGCAAGAAGCGTGTGTACACGATTGCCATAGTGCTCGAAATTGCGGCTTACGCCGGCATCTTTCTGCTGGTGGGTCATGGCTCCGTCGGCATCTTCATCGGCCTGCTCCTGCTGCTTGGCGTCGGTGACGCCGCTTGCCAGCTGGCTCCGCACTCGATGGTTCCAGACACTGTGGAAGCGGGCCAGGTCGAAACCGGCGTGCGCCGCGATGGCATGATCTTCGGTGCGATCAGTGGCTGTATGAAGCTCGGCATGGCGTTCGGTGCCTTCCTGGCCAGCACCACGTTCAGCCTCGCGGGGTTCACGCCCGGCGAAGGCGTGGCGACGCAGACCGACTCCGCAATCCTGGGCGTGCGTGTCGCGTACAGCCTGATGCCGGTCGTCCTCTGGCTGATCGCGCTCTGGCTTCTGCGGCACTACGATCTCGACGAGGCGCACCACGACCGGATCCGGGTCCAACTGGCCAGCGCGAGGGAGTAATTGCATGTATCGGCGCGGGCATTTCATCTGGACCCCGCGACAGCCAATCGACAGCGGCGTGACTTTCCGCTCGCTGCTGGTCAGCGGGCCCATACGTCGCGAGGACGGCACGAATCGGTGGTACCTGTTTCGCCGCCGATTCAACCTGCCCGGGCAGGTCAGCACCGCGAGTCTCGGTATCACTGCCGACAGCCGCTACATCCTGTACGTAAATGGCGACAGGGTGGGCCGTGGACCCGGGCGTGCGACGCCCGCGTTCGCGCGGGTCGACCGTTACGAACTGCACGAACACCTGCGGCCCGGCGACAACGTCATCGGCGTGCTGGTGCACGTCTACGGGGTCGACACCGCCTGGTATGAGACCGTCCGCGACTACACGCAATCGATATTCGGCGATGGCGGCTTGTACGTGGATGCGACCGTCCACGTCGGCAACCGTGCCGTCGACCTGGTGTCGGACGACCAGTGGCGGGTCACCGAGGCGCGCGCATGGCGGCGCGACACGCCGCGCAGCGGCTGGGGCCAGGGTTTCATCGAGGACTTCGACGCGCGCCAGATGCCCGCAGGATGGCTGCACGCCGACTTCGACGATTCCGCTTGGGATCGCGCGCAGCCTCTGATCAGGCCGGCGAACGCTGAGGACGTGGCGAAGGGGTGGGGCGACATCGAGCCGTTCACCACTCTGTTGCCACGACAGATTCCGTCGCTGGTCGAGTGCGTTTGCCTGCCGTTGCGCATCGTCGCCGTGAATTCCGTTGTCCGTTGCCCGGACCTCGCACTGGACCGCCGGATCTATGACGAACCACTGGAACCGGCGCAGTCACGTTGCGTGGACGACGTGGAGGCCATGCTGCGCGACGACGAGTCGGCGGTGGTAATCCGCACCAGTGCCGACCGCGACGTCAGCGTGCTCGTCGAGTTCGAGCGGCGCCACGCCGGTTACCCTTTCGTGGAGATCGACGCCGTGGGCGGCGAGGTGATCGAAATCGCGGTGGCGGAGACAATCCCCGGCCAGTACGCAGCGGCGAATGTCGAGCCGCCCCGAATTGCGCGCGAAACGTATCTCGATTGTGCACAGGTGCTTCGTTACACGGCGCGGCCGGGCCGCCAGCAGTTCGAAAAATTCGACTGGACGGGCGTCAAGTACCTGCAACTGGTCGTGCGCAATGCACCGCAGGGTCTGCGGGTCGTGCGTATAGGCTCGACCGCGACGCACTATCCGGTCGAACACCAGGGCGAGTTCCGCTGCTCGGATGAGTTGCTGAACCGCCTCTGGGAAGTCGGTCGGTACACGGCACTGCAATGCACTCACGACGCGTGGGAAGATTGCCCAGGCCGCGAGAAGCGCCAGTGGCTCGGCGACGGCATCGTCCACTTTCTCATTGACGCGGCAGCGTTCGGCACCAGTACCCAGCCGATCGATCGCCAGTTCCTGCTGCAGGCCACCGAGAGCCAGCGTGCCGACGGATTGCTGCAGATGTTCGCACCCGGTGATCATCACAGCGGCGGCATCATCATCCCCGACTTCAACCTGCACTGGATCTGCGCTGCGCACCATTACCTGATGCACAGTGGCGATGAGGCGACCATCGAGCAGCTCTTGCCGGCGGTGCAGCGTTCGCTCGACTGGTTCGAGCGGCAGTCCGGCCCACATGACCTGCTGGTGAACGTGCCGCACTGGCACTTCATCGAGTGGGCGCGTGTCGGGCGGACCGGCGAGTCCTTCATCATCAACGCCATGCTGGCAGGAGCGCTGCAGGCGGCGGCAGACATGGCGCGGACGATTGGCTACACGCGTTTGAGCCAGCGCTATCTCGACTGGGCCGGGCGGGTCCGGCGCGCCCTGCGCACCCGCCACTACGACCGCCGCCGCGGCGTGTTCGTCGACAGCGTCGAGCCGGCGTCCGGGCAGCAGGACCCGCAGGTCTCGCAACAGGCGAACTCAATGGCGATCCTGTTCGACATTGCCGCGCCCGAGGAATACCCGACGATCGTCGAGTACGTGACCGACGAGCGGCGACTGCGGCGTACGGCCACCCCGCCCGTGACTTTCGACGCCGATCCGTTCGACGCAGCAACTGACGTGGTGCGCGCCAACACGTATTTCTGCCACTTCCTGTACTCGGCGCTCGGCAAGGCGCGACGCTTCGACCTTGCCCTGCAACACATGCGCGAACTCTACGGCGCCATGCTCGCGACCGGTACGGAGACGCTCTGGGAGTCGACCGAGCCCGTCGCCAGCTTGTGTCACGCATTCTCGGCGACGCCCGTGTACCAGCTGCCGGCCCATGTGCTCGGCGTGACGCCTACGGAACCCGGCTTCCGGCGAGCCTGTATCGCGCCTCAACTGGGCGACCTGGATTCGGCATCCGGTGTCTATCCGACCCTGCACGGGGGGGTGGGCGTGCACTGGCGGCGGTTCACGCACGGCGACCTCGACGTCCGGCTCGATGTCCCCGTGGGTATCGAGGTGGAGTTCCATCCGCCGGATGGTTATGACCCTGCAGCAGCGCAACTAGGCGCCGGCAGTCACGTTATGCGTCTCAAGCGGCGCGAGGAAATATCAGCATGAAGAGTCGGACACGACGTTGGTTGCTCGTCGGTGGTGCGGCAGGCGGAGTCGCCTTGGCAGCCGGTGGTGCGCGGCGATTCCTGCGCGACGAGCATGCGCCGCTCGGTTTCACGCCGGATCCCGATTACCTGGCGCGCGCGAATGCTCTGCTCGATCGAGTGGCTGCAATCGACATTCATGCGCACCCCGGTCGCACATTCTTTCGGGATGCAGAGGATCTCTCCCTGTCCGTGCGGATATTCAGCTTGCGAGGCACACGCGAGTCGGAGGCCGTCGATGACATGCGGGCGGGGAAGCTTGCAGCGGCAAGTTTTGCCGCCGTCGCGGATTTCCAGGTCCTGAGCTTCTCGAAGAAGGCCGGGCTGTTCGCCGCGAGGCCGTTCGCCAAGGGCGAGGCCTGGTCGAGCTACCAGCGTCAGATCGCCAACCTCAAGGCGCTGGCTGAGCGACTGCCGCTGCGGCCTGCGCTCGAACCTGACGACATCCTGACGGCCAGGTCCGAAAGCAGGATTGCGGCGCTCTGGACCACCGAGGGAGCGGACTACCTGGAGGGTGACCTGTCGCGGCTGGCTGTGCTGCACGCTGACGGCATTCGTTCGGTGACGATCGTGCATTACCGCGACAGCGAAGTCGGCGACATTCAGACCGGCACGGCGCCGCATGGCGGCCTGACGCCTTTCGGCGCCGACGTGGTCCGCGAGATGGCACGTCTCGGCATGGTCGTCGACGTCGCGCACGCATCGGAGGCGACGGCGCTGCGCGCGGTTGACCTCGCAGAGCGCCCGGTTATGTGCTCGCACACGCACCTGCAGGGCGATCCGATACAACACCCACGCTTCATCTCGGCACGACTCGCGCAGGCGATCGCGGAGCGCGGCGGCGTGATCGGCGCCTGGCCCGCGGGCCTGGGCATCACGACGTTCGAGCAGTTCGTCGACCGGGTCTTCACGCTGGTCGAGAAACTCGGGGTTGACCATGTTGCGCTCGGCACGGACATGGACGCCAACTACAAGCCCGTCATGGATAACTACCGGCAGTTGCCACTGCTGGTGTCGGAGCTGCTCCGTCGCGGGATGGGCGAGCCCGCGGTGACCGCGTTCCTCAGCGGGAATTTCATGCGCGTCTTTGCGGCAGTGCGCGCAGGTCGCGAGCAGGTGACCGCATGAAGCGCCGAACGCTGCTCACGGCGGGGCTGCTGGGGCCCGCGATCGTCGGGACCGCTGCGGCAGGCGCGAGCGGGACCGGCCAACACGAGTTACGGCTCAAGGAGCTTGGACTCAAGTTGCCGGCGGCGCCGAGTCCGGTGGCGACCTACGTCGCGTACCGTCGGTCCGGCTCTACGCTGTATCTGGCGGGACTCGGGCCGGCCCTGAGCGAGACGGCGAAGACGCGTGGACGAGTCGGTCGCAACCTCACGGTCGAGGAGGGTTACGCCGCCGCGCGATTGGCCGGACTCAACGTGCTCGCGCTGCTTCGCAGTGCCTGCGGAGACACGCTTGACCCGGTGGTTCAGTGCCTGCGCGTGGGAGCGTTCGTGGCCAGCGCGGATGATTTCCACGATCAGCCGAAAGTCGTGAACGGCGCGTCTGACCTGTTCGTCGAGGTGTTCGGCCCAGCCGGGCTGCACACGCGCTTCGCGGTGGGCGTCAATACCCTGCCGTTCAACATTGCGGTCGAGATCGAGTCGGTGTGGGAGGTGCGACGGTGACCGCCCGTCGCCCGCAAGCCTGCGCCAGGGTCGCAAACTAAGCACCCCGAGAACATTTTGTTGCGCCGCCGCATGTTTTTTCCCCTCTGATCCACTGGCTGAATCTGCCCGCAGATTAAATGTGACCACCATTGATTGATAATGAGCGAATGTGATAGAACGATATGATCATCGTTCCGGGCGGTCATGCGCGCGGACCGGGCAACGAGCGAAAGACAGTTCACCAGTGTCAATGCAGAGCAATCGGAAAGGGGGCGTGATGACCAAGAAACAGACAAGCCTGCGAGCCGCGGTGGCAACCGCGTTGGCACCGTTGTGCCTGGGATTGCCCGTCGGGGCGGCACACGCGCAATCGGCGCCGACAGCGGCAGCACTCGAGGAAATCGTCGTGACGGCGCGCAAGCGCGAGGAGACGCTGCAGACGGTGCCCCTGTCCATTGCTGCTTTCTCTGCCGAGACCATCGAGAGTGCCGGCATCAACACCATGGACGACATCGCGGCACTTACGCCCGGTTTCACCATGGCCCCGCTGTTCGGCGGCGGCGCCCAGACGCCGGTTATTCGCGGGCAGTCCACGACCATCGGTGAGCCGAACGTCGGCTTCTTCGTCGATGGCGTGTATCAGGCCTCGCGCGGACTGATGGACGCGATGCTCGGCGACTCCGTGTCGCGGGTCGAGGTCGTCAAGGGACCGCAGAGCGCGCTCTACGGACGCAACACCTTCGCGGGTGCGGTGAACATAGTCACGTCACGACCGTCGGACGAGTTGGGGGGCATGATCGAGGCGCGCTACGGGGACTACGATACCCAGGAGCTGCGAGGGTCGGTCAGCGGACCGATCACGGACTGGTTGGGATTCCGGCTGGGCGGGACCTACGCCAGCAGCGACGGGTATTACACCAATGATTTGAACGGCAACAATCTCGACGACCGGAGCACCGGCGTGCTCGCGGGATCGCTGGAGGCCTCGCCGACGGAAGATCTCGACATCCGGCTACGGGTGGCTTACTCGGACACCAGCGACGGCGATGACCCGATCCGGTACGTCGCCAATAACATCGAGTTGTTCAGTCCGGCGGGACCGTCGTTCCCGGCCGTCTACCAGCTCTATGGCGGCGAGATGCATGCCTTCGACAAGTATTCGGTGACCCCCGGCCACCAGGATCGCGAGGTCACCCAGACTTCGCTGTCGATCGACTGGTCCGTGGGGGATTACACGCTCACCTCGATCACCGGTTACAACGACCTCAGCTACGACAATGCAGTGGACACGGACTACTCCGCGCTGAGCGTCAACTATGCGACCACGCTCCAGGACATCACCGAATTCAGTCAGGAGTTGCGTATCACCTCACCGGGCGATCAGCGTCTGACGTGGCTCGGCGGCGCCTATTACTACGATTCGCAGACCGACACGCACCTGGAGAGCCTCTATGGTGCGGATGCCCTGTCGATTGCGGCGGCGGTACCGGCTTCCCTGCGGCGCTTCCTCGTGGGCGGCCTCATCAACGATCTTGTGGAAGAAACCAACAGCTTCGCGATCTTTGGCCAGATCGGCTTCAACATCACGGAACGCTGGAGTGTGTCCGCTGAGGGTCGCTGGACGGATGAGACGAAAAAGATCCACTCGGTCGACCAGAGCCAGCTGACTGGGCTGGTCACGGGCACCTTCGTCGACGAGGCGGATTTCCAGAACTTCGTGCCCCGCTTCACGGTCGACTACAAGATGTCGGACGACGTCCTGCTGTACGCGTCGGCCGCCGAAGGTGTGAAGGTCGGCGGGTTCAACGTCGTGACCGTCGCCGGTGCGATCCTGCCGGAGGAGCGCACCTACGATCCCGAGTCAGCCTGGAACTATGAAATCGGTGCCAAGACAGCCTGGGCAGACGGCCGGCTCACGTTGAATGCGGCGGCTTATTACATCGATTGGACCGATCAGATCGTGCGCGCGCTGGGACAGACTGGTGCCCTGCTGAATGTCAACGCCGGAAAAACATCCGTGCAGGGCATCGAGCTGGAAGCGCGGGCGCGGCCCTTCGATGGACTCACCCTCGACGCCGGCATCGCGTACACCGACTCCAGTTACGACGACTACACCTTCGGCACGTTGGCCGCCATCGGCGTGGACCCGGTGCTCGACGGCACGCGCCTGCAGTACGTTTCCGAGTGGCAGGGCTTCATCAGCGGCCAGTATACGTACCCCGTCTCGGCCACTCTCGACTGGGTGAGTCGCGCCGACCTGAGCTACCAGTCCGATCAGAGTGCGGTGCAGACGGCTGACGCCTATGTCGGCGATGCGACCAACTTGAACCTGCGGACCGGCTTCGACTGGGACCGGTACTCGGTGCGCCTGTGGGTCGAGAACCTCACGGACGAGGACGCTGCCCTGGTCGGAACGTTCACCCCGAACCCCGGCCGGCGCTTCGACTTCGTCAAGGGCGCCATCGGCGCCGGCCCCCGGGACGGGCTCGAACTGTTCGGCGGAATCGTGACCGCCCGGCAGCCGCGTACCGTGGGTATCACAGCGTCGGTCAGGTTCTGACGGACAAGACGGCCATGCGCGCTGCCGCGATCGGCATGGTCTTCGTTCTTGCCGGTTGCGCGGCGGGATCGGGTGTCCCAGCAGACCCTCGCGAGGTGAGGGCTGCCGGCGCGCCTTCGCTCGGTCCATACGCGTCCGCCGTGGTCGCCGGCGACTTCGTCTATCTTTCCGGGCAACTGCCGTACGACGCGACGACTCGCTCGATGACAGCAGGGGACATCGGCACGCAGACCCGGCAGGCGCTGGCGAATGTCCAGACGCTGCTGGACGCTGCGGGCACCGAGCGTGACAGGGTGGTCAAGGTGACCGTCTACCTGGCCGACGCCGCTGACTTTGCGGGCATGAATACCGCGTACGCGGAGTTTTTCGGTGAGCACCGCCCGGCCCGGACCACGGCGCCGGGCATCGCGCTACCGCCGGGTGTCCGCATCGAGATCGACGCCGTCGCGCTGCGCGGGCGCTGAGCGGTTGCATGCCGCGATAATGAGATCTGTGTGACTCTGCGAATCGGCCTGCTCGGCGCCTCCGGCATTGCGCCGTTGGCGCTGATCGACCCCGCCCGGGATATCAGCACCGTCGAAGTCACCGCGGTTGCGGCGCGCGACCCTGATCGCGCACGAGACTTTGCGGCCGAACACGGCATACCGAACGTTGCGACCTCCTACGAGGCACTGTTGGCGCGAGCCGACGTCGATCTCGTCTACATCTCGCTGCCGATCACCCTGCACGAGCGATGGGGTATTGCTTCCCTGCAAGCCGGCAAGCACGTGCTCATGGAAAAGCCGTCCGCGCCGTCGAGCGCTGCCGCTGCCCGCATGATTGCCGCAGCCGCACGCTCGAACCGGCGCTTGATCGAAGCGTTCCATTATCGGTACCACCCGCTCTTCAAGCGAATCCTCGAGATCGTGCGGACCCGAGTGCTCGGCGAGTTGCTGGAAGCACATGCGGTGATCGACGTGCCGGTGCCGCAGCAACCCGGACAGATCCGGTGGCGGTCTGACCTGGCCGGGGGAGCACTGATGGACCTGGGTTGCTACCCGGTGCACTGGTTGCGAACGCTAGCAGGATCTTTCGCGGTGACCGGCGCCACCATCGAGATGTCGCCAACGGGTGTCGACCAGATCGTCCGGGCCAACCTCCGCCATGTCTCCGGTGCGCGGGGAACGCTGTTCTGCTCGATGGTTCCGCATGACCGCGGCCGCACCACCACCCTGCACTTGGTCGGCACCACGGGAGAGTTGTTCGTGCGTAATCCGATCGCGCCCCAATGGGGCCACGAATTGCGCTGGCGTTCTGGCGACGGTGACTGGCGCATCGAACCAGTCGTGACCACCTCGAGCTACTACCACCAACTGCTCGCTGTGGTCGACGCGATCGGTTCGGGTGCCCCCGTGCCGACTGAAGGCGATGACATCCTGGAAAACCTGGCCGCGATCGAGTCGATCTACGCTGCCGCCGGCATGGGTGGCTACGCTGAGTGACGTGCGGGCCCCGGGCTGCCGACTTCGGGCGCGTCCAAGTCCGTGTCCGGTCCGAAGTAGCGCAGTAGCACCAGCGGTTCGACGCTCGAGGTATTCTCGATCACCACGCCTGCCTGCGCAGCCGGCTCCGTGACGAAAATCTCGTCCTGCGTCATGTCATGAAAGCCGATCATGCTCGGCGAACTCAAGGCGAGGCCGTTGGCTGTCCCCTGGCCTTGGACCACGATCGCGCTCGATGCGCCAGGATCCCGCAGCGTCAGGCGGACCCCGGGATCGACGGTCAATTCGCGTGCCGTAAACAGCAACTCGTCGCGCACCCGTCCATAGACGACCCAGCGGTCAATCCAACCCTGCTGCAGCGTGTCGGCAACGTCGACTGGCACGAGATGATGGTTCTCCTTGAAGTGCGGATCGACGTTCGCTTCCCAGTCGAGCTGTGCGACGAGGTGATCCAGGTCGTCGTGACGGTCAACCGGCACGTCCTTGACCAGCAGCTCGCGCGGTACTTCGCGCCCCTCGCACAGGTTCTGGTACATGGCAAACACGTCCGAGCCCCATTGCGGCTCGTAGGTGCACAAAGAGCCCGGCGCATGCAGGATTCCCGGGCCTACGAGCCAGCCCGTGCCGGGAGTCAGCGCATAGGCCACCGACAGGTTGAGAATGCGGTTGTCGCCGATCGACCAGCGTTCGAGCGCTCGCCGCACATCGGCCTTGCGCGTGTTCGGCGACAGGCCAAAGAACGTGTAAGGGAAGGCATTGCCGGTGGCGTTGTGCTGCGGTGGAAAATAATAGCCCTCCGGCTTGCCTTCCCGACCCACCAGGCGCGCGTGCTCGCGATCCTGGTGCATGTGCAGCGGGATCGGGCCCATGTTGTCGAAGAACTTGGAATAGACAGGCCAGCCTTTGTATTGCCGCCAGAGACGCTGGCCGATCAGCGCCGGTCCGCGTGCGGCAACCGCGTCGCGCAATGTGAATCTGCAGTCACCGTCGACGACATAGCTCAACCCTTCGTCCGGCGTGCGATTGTCGTTGGCTGCCTCGGTCGTGGAGCCGAACCAGCGCTCGTCGATGCCGCCGCGCGCGATTCCGAACGCATACCAGTCGCGCGGGTCGAGCTTCAGTCGGCGGCCCGGATGCAGGAACGACCGCGGGACCCAGCACGGGGACAATCGCAGTAGCCCGTGGCCACGCTCGAGCGCAGCATCAACTGCCGGACCCACTTCCGCGGAAAGCGTGTGCAGGCCGCGCACATCGGCTGGCAATTCACGTCCGTTGCGCATCGCTCGTCTCCTCTCGCTCGGCTGTGTAGTCGATCACCAGCATCGCAAACATGCCGAGGCGCGGCAGCGTCGCAACGACGCCGCTGGATGTCGATTCGAACTCGATCGGCTCGTGGTCGGGGGCCAACGTCACCCGCTGGATTCGCGCTCCGCGCGGATGACAGACACGTATCCGAATTGAGGCGATCGGAATGACCGGCGCCTCGATCGGGTAATTGAGCAGGCTCGCGACCATGCGTTGGCGTTCGGGTTGATTGAAGGCCGTGAGCCACACACACGCGGGCGCATCTGCTTCGACCTGCGGCGGTGCGGCGCCCAGCAAATCCCGGATGAGCGCCACGAACAGTGACTGACCAGCGCCGGCAGCGGCCTCGAGGTCCGTGGCGGCATATATCGCCGTGCCCGTGCCGAAGGCATGCCGCACAATCGTGGCCGCCTCGAGGTGCTGGTCCGGCGGCCAAGAGTGAATGCTGGACCAATGCTGATCGTCGACCGAACCTTCATGCGGGTGACCGTAGGGCAAGGTCA
This sequence comes from Steroidobacteraceae bacterium, assembly GCA_049687035.1. Classification (GTDB taxonomy): domain Bacteria; phylum Pseudomonadota; class Gammaproteobacteria; order Steroidobacterales; family Steroidobacteraceae; genus RPQJ01. Next base: position 4,460 of record JBAVIQ010000288.1, on the reverse strand, counting down.
GCCGAGCGAGCACCTCGCCCCCGGTTGCCACGACGCGCACCGCTCCAGTGAGAGCGTTCCGATCGATGGCATGAGCCAGAAGCCGTTGCGGGGCAATCGCCCGGGCCACGTCGCCGGTCGCGGGTTCGACGTAAACCATTCGACCGCGCTCTTCTGCCGCGAAATGCGTACCGAAGACGTCGGCCAGCGCGAAGTCCGTGAGTCTGACACCCTTGCTCTCGGTCAACGACGTGAGGCGACTCGCGTACAGTCGGCCTCCACGTTCGACATAGGCCCGCAACGCCGCGCACTCCTCGGTATCCATGCGCAACACGTTGGGCAGGACCAGCACCCGATACCGGTCGAGTTCGCCGAGTTGGCGCCGTGTGAGGATGCCGAATGGGATATGTGCCGCCTGCAGCGCCCGGCATGCGCCGCGCACGGCATGGAAATGTGGATAATTGGCTGCCCCGGACGTTGCCAGGTCTGCCAGCGGCGTGCCGTTCTCGGCGAAATTCACCTTCGACTCGCTGCCGAAGTAGACCCCGACGTCTTCGACGGGGCTGCCGCCCAGAAATGGCTCGTAGAGCCTCGTCTGCTCGAATGAAGCCCGGATTTGCTCCAGAGCCGCCGGGTTGATTGACCCGTCCGGGTCCCAGGCGGCAATCGCGAGAAACGCTGCGCTGTGCGCCGTCGCCGCGAAGGCGAGCAGATCGAGTTCCTCCTTGCTCTTCAGGGTCTCGTGGTCCGTCAGGCCTGCGCTGATCGTCGTCATGAACTCGATCGGCTGCTTCGCCGACAGGTTGCGCAGCAGCCGGCAGACGACCAGTTGTTCGTCGCGCCCGCCGTAGAAATCACCGCCCAGGAAATCATGCGCCTGCGCCGACGCAAAGGATTGCGCGCGCGACCAGTTCGCCACGCCCATCGCGAAATTGTGGTAGACCTCGAGGCTTGGGTCGACAGAGCGAACGACCTCCCGCAGTTCGCCCGCCCAGGCGGTGGTCCAGCGTTCCCGTGCGGCCTGGAACGTGCACCAGCCCGTGTCAAACCAGTCGATCACCTCTGGGAATGGCGCACCCGTCTCGGCTTCGCAGCGCGTGCGACAATGGGTGCACCCGCAGATTCCCGGCTGCCACATCATGTCGAAGAAGACGGCGTCGACATCGTAGCCGGCGAGGATCTCCCGGGTCTGAGCGATCACGAAGGCGCGGTACCCCGGATTGTTGGCGCAGCACAGTCCGTAGCGCGGCATCGGCAACGACCCCATGCTGTTGCGCGTGGACTGCACGACGCGCCAGTCCGGATAATTGAGGTAGGCCCAGTTGTTGAACTGGACGCTGTAGTAGGCGCACACCGGCAAGCCGTTCGCATGCAGCAGATCGACGGTCTTGGCCATGAAGTCGCGGCCGGCAAACGCGCCGTGTGTGGCGCCGCTGGCAGTGGGCCAGTTGCACAGGCCCGTGTGCGACTGGAAATAGACCATTGCAGCCTCGGCCCCCGAGCATGCCACGGCCTCGACAAGGGATTCTGGGGTAAGGCGGGAGAGCAAGCCCGGGTCCCAGTCCGGAATCTGCGTGTCGACCAGGATTCTTCGCCAGGATCGATTGGACCACGGCAGGCGCTCCCGCGACCCTGCTGCGAGCAAAGACTTGTCGGGCACTACAGCTCTCCAGTCGAACAACTGCCCTTGGTCGCGGATCAACGCGGCTTGAGTACCCGGGAAAAGTAACTGACGACTGCCGCAACCGAAGCCTGGGTTGCCTTGGTGTCCCCGAGCATTGCGACAGGACCGCCGCGTCCTTCGTGGGCGAACGGGTCGTTGATCGTCATGTCCGGCTCGCGCCTGTCCCAGCCGTGCGTCGCGCCGTCATACATGCGCACGTCGACCAGGCCGCGCGCCGGCTCCGGCAAGGATTCGCGAAGCCGCGTGCAGCGGGCAGGTTCATCGTAGGTATCCGCAGTCCCTGCCTGGATGAACACGGGTGCGCCGACGAGGTCCTTGAACTCGTATCCCGCCACGACGTTGTAGACCCAACAGACCGGGTAGAGCGGGGCATGGGCCGCGAACGCCTGGTTGCCGGTAGCGAACGTGTCCCTGTAGCGCCGCGTGGCGCTCAACATCGAGACGACACCGCCCCACGAGAAACCCATGATGCCGATGCGCCGGGGGTCGACGTCGGCGCGTGCGCTCAACAGCGCCAGTGCTCCGAAGGCGTCCGGGAGGGTCTCCGAGACGCTCTTCGGTCGTTCGGCCGGGCTGCGGATGCCGCGCGCAGCCCACAGGTCGATTTCCAGCGTGACGAAGCCGGCCTCGTTCAGCGCGGTTGCATAGCGCTGGCCCCGGCTGTCCACGCCGCCCGAGCCGTGCACGATCACGACCGCGGGCTGTGTACCCGCGTCCGTGGTTCGCGGGACACGCAACTCGCCAGCGACAGGGAAGGTGCGGTCGTTCACGGTGACCGTGTAGGCGACGAACGAGGTCGTCACTCCCGGGCGGTCCGACTGCGAGACCTCAGTGCCAGTTGAACCGCCGCGAGTGGCAGTGTCGCCCGCGGCGGCGCAGGTTCCGACCAGCACGGCAGTGGCGAGGATGGCTGCACGCCACTGGGAATGGCTACGCATTAGGGGCCGCGGGTTCCGCATGGAGGATTCTCCGGACTTTGCCTGACGATGACCGTAATGCGTCCGGACGTGATCGGCAATCACAGTCGCGCGAAACGGGTCTGAAAGAAGCGCAGGTAACGTGGCTCATACACGATCTGCAACCCCCTTGCTGCCCGTCGTTCTTCGTATACGGCAATCACTGACTCGGCAGTCAAGTCCATATGCGCCTGCGTGTACACGCGTCGAGGGATCGTGAGCCGGACGAGTTCGAGTGCCGGATAGTGATTCTTGCCCGTCTCAGCGTCGCGACCGGCCGACACGATGCCGCGCTCCATCGCGCGCACGCCGGCATCCTCGTACAGGTAGGCCGCCAGTGCCTGCGCCGGAAATTCGTCCTGGCTGAGCTGAGGATAGAACGCCTTGGCGTCGAGGTAGACGGCGTGACCGCCGATCGGCTTCACGACCGGAACGCCGTGGTCGATCAGCTTCTGGCCCAGGTACTCGACCTGGCCGATCCGGGCGCGGATGTGATCATCCTGGACAGACTCGACGATGCCGCGCGCCATGGCTTCCATGTCGCGCCCCGCCATGCCGCCGTACGTGTGCAGGCCCTCGTAGACGACGACCAGGTTACTCGCCTCCTCGTACAGCGTCGGGTCGTTGAGCGCCAACCAGCCGCCGATGTTGACGAGCGCGTCCTTCTTGCCGCTCATGGTGCACGCATCGGTGTACGAACAGAATTCCTTGAGAATATCGGCGACACTGCGACAGGCATAGCCAGGTTCGCGCTGCTGGATGAAGTAGGCGTTCTCCACCGCGCGCGTCGCATCCAGCACGACCTTGATGCCGTGGCGATCGGCCAGCGCCCGCACATTCCGTGCATTCTCCATCGACACGGGTTGTCCGCCGGCCATGTTTACCGTGGCCGCGAGGCTGATGTAGGGCACGTGCCCCGCGCCGACACGCTCGATCAGTTCCTCGAGTGCCGCGAGGTCGACGTTGCCCTTGAACGGCAGCTCGCACAGCGGGTCGTGGGCCTCCCGCACGACGACGTCCACGAACGTCGCGCCGGCCAGTTCCTGGTGCAGTCGTGTCGTCGTGAAGTACATGTTGCCGGGCACGCAGTCGCCCGGCTTGATCATGATCTTCGAGAGGATGTTCTCCGCGCCGCGCCCTTGGTGCGTGGGCACGATGAACCTGTAGCCGTAGAAGTGCTGCACCGCCTCCTCAAGGTGGTAGAAATTGCGGCTGCCGGCGTACGCTTCATCCCCCATCATCATGCCTGCCCACTGCCAGTCGCTCATCGCACTGGTGCCGCTGTCGGTAAGCAGGTCGATGTAGACGTCTTCGGAACGCAGCAGGAAGGTGTTGTATCCGGCGGCAGCCACCGCCTGCTCGCGCTGCGCACGAGTCGTCATCTTGATCGGTTCGACGACCTTGACCTTCCAAGGCTCAGCCCAGGACCGGCGTGGCGCGGCGTCAATCGGGGGCCGGGCAGCGTCAGTCATGGCGATTCCTCGTGTCGGGCCAGCGCGGGTTCGCCAGAGCGTAGGCAGGCGCGGCAATCCATGAAAGCGCATAATTTGGGCTATCTCATTCGAAAAAATAGATGGTCATGCATCTGGATCTCGATGCCCTGCGTGCTCTCGATGCCGTGATCCGCGACGGAGGCTTCGCGCGCGCCGCACTGCGGCTGCACAAGGTCCAGTCGGCTGTCAGCTACCAGATCCGCAAGCTCGAGCGCCAGCTGGGCCTGAAACTGGTCGATCGCGATGGTTATCGCGTCAGGCTGACGGCCGCAGGCGAGGTGGTACTCGCCGAAGGGCGAAGGCTCCTTGCGCAGGCGGAACACATCGAATCGGTGGCGAGACAGTTTG
>JBAVIQ010000287.1:0-8835 GCA_049687035.1 Steroidobacteraceae bacterium | reverse complement strand
CCCTAACCCCTATCCCCTCGAAGTGTAGCAGCCGCCGCGCCGTGCAGCGGCTCGCCGGGTCGCGCGAATCATGATCCAGTTCAAGTATTTGGCGCAAAAAAAAAGCGGGCGCCGAAGCGCCCGCAAGCGGGGGAGAAGGCGACCGGACCAGGAACCGGCCGCCCTCCACAGACACTTACGGATTCAGCTGTACGCGCGCTCGCCGTGCGACACCGTGTCGAGGCCTTCGCGTTCGGCTTCTTCCGTCACGCGCAGCCCGACCACCAGGTCGATCAGCTTGAACGCGATCGCCGCGACCACGCCCGACCAGACCAGGGCCGTCCCGACGGCCCATAGCTGCGCCTTGAGCTGCGCGGCCATGTCGTACGGGGCGACGGCGTTGGCGACGTAGTCGTACACGCCGGTGCCGCCGAGGGCCGGATCGCAGAACACTGCAGTCAGCAGCGCACCCACGATGCCGCCGACGCAGTGCACGCCGAACACGTCGAGGGAGTCGTCGTAGCCGAGCTTCGACTTGAGACCGACCACGGCGAAGAGGCAGAGCAGGCCAGCGACGATGCCGATCGCGATCGAACCCATCGGACCCACCCAGCCGCAGGCCGGGGTAATTGCGACGAGGCCAGCGACGGCGCCCGAGGCTGCACCGAGCATCGTCGGCGTGCCACGGTGGACCCACTCAGCGAAGGACCAGGCGAGCGCCGCAGCGGCGGTGGCGAGGATCGTGTTGGCGAACACCATGCTGGTGAAGCCGTTGGCTTCGAGGCCCGAGCCCACGTTGAAGCCGAACCAGCCCACCCACAGCAGGGAGGCGCCGATCATCACCATCGGCACGTTGTGCGGAGCCATGGAGCTCGAGCCGTAGCCGATGCGCTTGCCGACCATCAGGGCGCCGACCAGCCCGGCGATGCCAGCGTTGATGTGCACGACCGTGCCGCCTGCGAAGTCGAGCGCGCCCTTCTGGAACAGGAAGCCCGCTGTTTCCGCAGCTGCCGCGCCGGCAGCGGCGTCGGTGTAGGCGTCAGGACCGGCCCACCACCAGACCATGTGCGCCATCGGCAGGTAGGCGAAGGTGAACCAGAGCACCACGAACAGCAGCACGGCGCTGAACTTGATGCGTTCGGCGAACGCGCCGACGATCAGGCAGGGCGTGATGCACGCGAACGTGAGCTGAAAGATGAACCAGGTGTACTCGGGGATGTAGACGCCCTTGCTGAACGTCGCGGCCACCGAGCTCGAGGTCAGCCCCTGCAGGAACAGCCGGTCGAAGCCGCCGATGAAGTCGTTGCCGTTGGTGAAGGCGAGGCTGTAACCGTAGATCGCCCACAGCAGGGAGATCAGGCAGAACGTCATGAATACCTGCATCAGCAGCGACAGCACGTTTTTCTGGCGGACCATGCCCGCGTAGAAGAGCGCGAGGCCGGGGATCGTCATCAGGATGACGAGCACCGTCGAGGTCATCATCCAGGCCGTGTCACCCTTGTCGGGCACGGGCGTGTCCTGGGCTAGCCCTAAGGCGGGCGCGAGCATGGCGCCCAGTGCGAGCGCGGCGGCCCACGGGCGGCTTGGCGCGGCGGTCAACGTCTTCACTGGTGTTCTCCTGTCGATGAGTCTGTGCAGCAGGTCGGGGGTGGTGGTTCGAGACGCGACCTAGACGGCGTCGGCGCCGGCCTCGCCCGTGCGGATGCGCACGGCCTGGGCGAGCTGGGTCACGAAAATCTTGCCGTCGCCGATCTTTCCGGTGCGGGCGACGTTGGTGATGGCTTCGATCACCTGCTCGACGATCGTGTCGTCGACGGCAATCTCGATCTTGGTCTTGGGCAGGAAGTCGACGCGGTACTCCGCGCCACGGTAGAGCTCGGTGTGTCCGCGCTGCCGGCCGAAGCCCTGCACCTCGGTCACCGTGACGCCCTGCACGCCGATGTCGGCAATGGCCTGGCGCACTTCATCGAGCTTGAAAGGCTTGATGACGGCGGTGATGAGTTTCATCGCAGGTCTCCCTCGGCGACGGCTGTCGCGCGTAAACGTCGGAAACCCTCAATGCAGGAAGCGTGCCACGCTCGTGCCGCCGCTCTGTGCCGTGAAACGGGCCGGGGTGACCCAAGGCAGTGCACCACGATGGAGCGCTGGCCGGGTGCGGTGCACCGAATCACGCCGTCGCAGCCGCCCCCGCCGCGCTCCTGTCGCTAAACTAGCGTCCCCGCAATCGAAACTCTCCTCACTCCATGGCTTTCGACCCCCGACTGATCGACGACCTGGCCCGCCGCCTCGCGGGCGCCGTGCCCGAGAACGTGAGCGCCCTGCGGCGCGATCTGGAACAGAACTTCAAGGGTGTGCTGCAGTCGCAGCTGACGCGGCTCGACCTCGTGACGCGCGAGGAATTCGACGTGCAGAGCGCAGTGTTGCGGCGGACGCGCGAGAAGCTCGCCGCGCTCGAGCAGCGGCTCGCCGAACTCGAGGCAGGGAAACCGGCCTGAGCCGTCCGGTCGAAAGGCTCGCCGCTCACCGCCGACACGAGCGGCGGCGAGACGCCCCGGTCAGGGGCAACTTGTCGCGCCGGGCACCTTGCCAGCAAGCAGCAGGAAGTTGCCGAACGGGCCCATGTTTCCCATCGCCTCGCCGTACGGGCCACTGAACGAGAGGCGTCCGAGCATCATCGCCTTCATCGGTCCGTACTCGCCAGCGCCCATTTCCTTCCACCGTTTGCTGGTGGCGTGCATGACATAGTCCGCGCCCTTGTCGAGCTTGTGCGTCTGCACGGGACCGCCATAGATACATTGCGCCTTGCCATCCTGCAGCGCGACGCGCAGTTCGACCGTCGGTTTGTCGCCACAGTCCGAGCGGTAGACCTGCAGCACTTTGAATCCGCGGCCCTTGTCGTTCTTGATCCAGCCGCTGTCGACGAGGTCCTTGGTCAGCACGGGATCCGCGTTCCAGGCCGCGCAGGCGGCGGGCCCCCATTCGCCTGACATGAAAGCAGGCTCGGCGGACTGTGCGGCGGAGCTGAGCAACGAGCCCATGCAGACCAGGCCCAGAGCCAATGATGATGATCGAGACCGACTGGAAGCATGCGGCGTCGTTGGGCAGGTGTTGCGCGTCATGGGTGGATTCCTCCGGGAATGCGGGCAGGCCTGGCGCTCTGTGTAACACGCCCGCGGCAATATGAATACTTCCTAATATACTGACTGGCTGCCAGCTGCCAGCTGCCAGCTGCCGCTGGCCGCATGGCGACCCTCGCACCGGAGTCATCACGCTTAAGGGCGGATATTCGATCGATGGCCCGCCTCGGCATACGCGAGAACCTGGCGCAGTTCTCCCTGCTCGTCGTCGTCAACGCCTTCGCTCGCCGCCAACGCGCTGCTCGGCGTGAGCCAGGGGCTCACCTGGTCGACGACGATCATCATGAAGACCGACCTCGCCGGCTCGAAGAACCGCGGCCTCGCGCGCAGCGCGGTGGCGCTGCGCATGACCGAGACGCTGCACCGCGCGTAGGTGTTACTACCGAGGCGTTCAACGCCATGTATCGCTAGTCTATATTAGTAAGTTCTAATTAGTGCAGTGCAGGAACGAGGTCATGAACCGCATTTCGCGCCGGCGATTTCTCAAGCTCGCCGGATTCGGTGCAGGGGCCGCCACGCTGGCGGCAGCCTCGACGCGACCGTTGAGCGGCGCGATGCCTGCAGGCCCGGCCGGCGTTCACACCGTTCCCACGTTCTGCGACATCTGCTTCTGGAAGTGCAATGCCGTCGCGCACGTTCGCGATGGACAATTGTGGAAGATCGTCGGCAACCCGGACGATCCACTGTGCCAGGGCCGGCTCTGCCCGCGCGGCACGGGCGGCATCGGCGCGAGCATCGATCCTGACCGCCTGCGCGCGCCATTGATGCGGCATAAGGCGCGCGGCGAGGAAAAGTGGGTCGAGGTGACCTGGGACGAGGCGCTCGGGTTCATCGCCGATCGCATGCAGAAGATCAAGGCGGCATACGGTCCCGAAGCCGTCGCGCTGTTCAGCCACGGTATCGGCGGCACGTTCCTCAAGCACACGCTCAAGGCCTACGGCATCACCAATATTGCGGCGCCATCGTTTGCGCAGTGCCGTGGACCTCGTGACGTGGGTTTCAACCTCACGTTCGGCGAGGAAATCGGTTCGCCCGAACGCACCGACATTCGCAACGCCCGTTGCCTGGTGCTGATCGGCTCGCACCTGGGCGAGAACATGCACAACACGCAGGTGCAGGAGTTCGCCGAGGCCGTCGGCAGCGGCGCGACCGTCATCGTCGCGGATCCGCGCTTCTCCATCGCTGCGAGCAAGGCAAAGCATTACCTGCCGGTAAAGCCGGGCACGGATCTCGCCCTGCTGTTGGCATGGATGAACGTCCTTGTGACCGAAGGTCTCTACGACACTGACTACGTCGTGAAGCACGGTTTCGGCTTCGACTACTTCAAGGCTGAAATCGCGTCGTACACGCCGGAGTGGGCCTATCCCGAGACCGGGATTCCGCCCGAGACCATTCGCGTGACGGCGCGCGAGATGGCTCGCCACCGCCCCGCAACGCTGGTGCACCCGGGGCGCCATGCGACCTGGTACGGGGACGATACTCAGCGCAGCCGTGCCATTGCGCTGCTGAACGCGCTGCTCGGCAGCTGGGGCCGCAAGGGTGGCTTCTATTACCCGTCGAGCATGGACGTGCCGGGCTATCCGTATCCGCCGTACCCGAAGTCCGAGCGCGGCAAAGCCGACAACCCGAACCAACGATTCAGGTTCGCGACGGAGTCGATCACCACGGGACTGCGCGAGGCGACGATCACCGGCCAGCCTTACCCGATCAAGGGCTGGTTCGTGTACGCGACCAACCTGATCCATTCGATGCCGAACCAGGAGGAGACGATCCGCGCGATCAAGGCGCTCGACCTGCTCGTCGTCGTGGACGTCATTCCGTCGGAGATCGCGGGCTGGGCCGACGTCGTGTTGCCCGAGGCAACCTACCTCGAGCGGTATGACGAGCTGAACGTCGAGACCTTCCGCGAACCGTTCATTGCGTTGCGACAGCCGGTCGTCGCTCCCCCGGCTGACCAGAAACCGAACTGGTGGATCGCCCGTCAGCTCGCGCTCAAGCTGGGCCTCGGCGCCTACTACCCATGGCGGGACATCGAGGAGTACCTGGATCACCGCCTTAAAGGAGCTGGCCTGAGCCTCGCCGAATTGAAGCGCAAGGGTGTGGTGCGCGGGCCGGGGCAGCCCGTCTACTTCGAGGACGGCGTCCCGGCCGAATTCCCGACACCTTCCGGAAAGATCGAGTTCTACTCAACCCAACTCAAGGACGCGGGCTTCGATCCCGTGCCGCGCTATACGCGACCGGCGGACGGGCCGCCGGGGTCATTCCGCCTGCTGTTCGGTCGTGCGCCCGTGCATTCGTTCAGCCGCACCCAGTCCAACCCGGTGCTGCGCGATGCGATGGACGAAAACGAAGTCTGGGTCAACGGCGACGTCGGTGCGCGCCTGGGACTGCACAGCGGCGACTACGTGCGCCTGCGCAACCAGGATGGCGTCACCAGCGAGCGCGTCAAGGCCCGCGTTACCGCTGCGATCCGTCCCGACTGCGTCTACATGGTGCACGGCTTCGGGCACACGTCGAAGGGCCTGCGCAGCGCATTCGGCAAGGGCGCAAGCGACGCGCAACTCGTCACGCGCTATGCCGTGGATCCGCTGATGGGCGGCACGGGCGGCAACGTGAACTTCGTGACCATCGAACAGGGAGCCTGAACCGTGGCGCGCTTCGGCATGGTCATCGACACGAGAAGGTGCGTCGGCTGCATGGACTGCGTCGTCGCCTGCAAGACTGAGAACGACGTCCCGGACGGCCACTGCCGCGACTGGATCAGCCAGCGTCTGCAGGGCGAGATGCCCGACCTGCGGCTTACCATCACCTCGGAGCGCTGCAACCACTGCGACTCGCCACCGTGCGTGACCTGCTGCCCGACCGGGGCGAGCCACGTGCAGGAGTTCGGCAAGGTGGTGCTGGTCGATCATGACAAATGCATCGGCTGCAAGGCGTGTCTCGCCGCATGCCCGTACGGCGCGCGCTTCATCCATCCGGACGGCTATGCGGACAAGTGCACCTTCTGCATGCACCGTGTCGAACGTGGGCTGCAGCCGGCCTGCGTCGCCGTCTGCCCGACTCACAGCATGCATTTCGGCGACCTCGACGATCCCGAATCGGAAGTCAGTCGCCTGATCGCGTCACGCCGCCACTTCGTGCTCAAGCCGGATGCGGGTACCCGGCCGCGCGTCTTCTACCTGGAGTGACGCGGCGATGATCGAACTGCTCACCACCCGTCACAATCCGCTGGTCGATCCCACGCTGCACGTGTGGGACTGGCAGATCCCCGTCTACCTGTTCCTCGGCGGCTGGGTCGCCGGCTCGATGGTGCTCACGGGCTACCTCCAGCGGCAGGCGCGTGCTCCAGGTCAATCGACAGTCAGCGACCGGCTGCCCTGGGTCGGACTGCTGCTCATCAGTCTCGGCATGGGCGCGCTGTTCCTTGATCTCGAACACAAGCTGTATGTCTGGCGCATGTACCTGACGCTGCAGCCGCTCTCGCCGATGTCCTGGGGCGGCTGGATCTTGCTGCTCGTGTATCCGGTGCTGGCACTCGGCGCGCTGGCCACGCTGGCAGATGGCTGGCTGGACCGTTGGCCTGCGCTCGCAGCCTTTGCGCGAGGATTGCATTCGCCCACCGCGGCGCGCTGGCTGAGTCTTGCCAACATCGTCGTCGGCGTGGCCCTCGGCATCTACACGGGAATCCTGCTCAGCAGCCTGGGTGCCCGGCCGCTGTGGGCCAGCGCGGTGCTCGGTCCGCTCTTTCTCGTCTCCGGCCTGTCGGCCGGGGCAGCGTTCGCGCACGTCATCGCCCCTGACCATGACGAACAGGAGCGACTGCTCCGTTTCGACAACCTGTTCCTCCTGGTGGAGCTCGGACTGATCGCGCTGTTCCTGATCGGACACCTGACGGCGGGGGCGGTCCATGCGCAGGCCGCGCAACTGTTGCTCGGTGGTCCATATACAGCCGTGTTCTGGGTGCTCGTCGTCGGTCTCGGAATCCTGCTCCCGCTCGCGATCCAGTCGCTGATGGTGGCGGGGCGTATTCCACACACGGTCATCGCCCCGCTGCTCGTGCTGCTCGGCGGACTCGCATTGCGCTTCGTCATTGTCTTCGCTGGCCAGTACAGCGAGTGGACCTCGCCGTGACCCGCGGCTGCGCTCATCATGCTGGAGGTCAATAACGTGTCGAGCGACCATCGTTCCGCCGCGATGCCGGGGTTCGGCCGACCGGCCAGCCCCTACTGGAATCCCTACCTCGCCGGCATCGGCCTCGGGCTCGTGCTGCTCGCTGCGTTCGTGCTGGTCGGTCGCGGCCTCGGCGCTTCCGGCGCATTCAGTTCCACCGTCGCATGGCTGGTCAACCTCGTGGCGCCGGCGCACGCGCAGTCCAACGAGTACCTGCAGGGTTATCTCGGTGACGGCACGACGCATCCGCTCAAGGCCTGGCTCGTCTTCGAGGTGCTTGGCGTCATGGCTGGCGCGCTGTTCTCGGCATTGCTGGCCGGGCGGGCGCGCATCGCGGTGGAAAAAGGTCCGCGCGTGTCGACCGGAGTGCGGCTGTTGTGCGCATTTGCCGGTGGCATCCTGATGGCGTTCGGCGCACACCTCGCGCGCGGTTGCACCAGCGGGCAGGCCCTCACCGGGGGTGCGCTGCTCAACGTGGGCAGCTGGGCCTTCATGCTGATGGTGTTCGTCGGCGGCTACGCAGTCGCCTGGTTCATGCGCTGGCAATGGCGGTAATCATGGCACCGTTCTACAAATACGGATTTTTCGGCGACGAGATGTCCCTGGTGCTCGCCTTCATGCTCGGCACTGGTTTCGGCTTCTTCCTCGAACGTGCGGGATTCGGCAGTGCGCGCAAGCTGGCGGCGCAGTTCTACCTGTACGACATGTCAGTGTTCAAGGTGATGTTCACGGCCATCGTCACAGCGCTGCTCGGCGTCACCTACCTCGGCTGGCTCGGCTGGCTCGACCTGAGCCTCGTCTACCTGGTGCCCACGCATCTCGTGCCGCAGATCGTGGGCGGGCTCGTGCTCGGCGTCGGCTTCGTCATCGGCGGTTATTGCCCGGGGACTTCGGTGGCCTCGCTGGCGACGGGACGGATCGACGGCTTCGTGTATGCGTTCGGCATCGGTGCCGGCACGCTCGTCTACGCGGAGGTCTATCCGGCGATCAAGGAGTTCGTGAATTCGAACGACATGGGACAGGTCACGCTGCCGCAAGTGCTGCACCTGCCTTGGGGCCTGATCGTGTTTGCGGTCGTCGTGATTGCCGTCGCGGGCTTCTCTGCAGCAACGATCATTGAGCGCAGTTTCGGAGACAAGGCATGAAGCTCCCCGCGCTGACGCTGAACCAGAAGCTCGCCTGCGTGGCACTGGCGTTCGGCGTGCTGGCGTTGTTCAGCGTTCCACACCGTGGGCCGGTCGTGACGCTCGACACGCGCGAGTTGGCATTGATCGTCGAGAAAGAGGTCGATCACGTCACGCCCGCTGAACTCGCCGGCTGGATCGTGCAGGGCCGCTCGGACTATCGCCTGGTCGACCTGCGCGCCGAGCCGGATTACGCCGCGTATCACATCCCCACGGCAGAGAACGTCACCGTCGCGGCGTTGCCGGAGTTCCCGTTCCTGCGCACGGAGAAGATCGTGCTGTACTCGGACGGTGGTATCCACGCGGCACAGGCCTGGATGCTGATGCAGGCACAGGGGTACCGCGCGGTGTACACGGTGCTGGGC
>JBAVIQ010000286.1:0-5303 GCA_049687035.1 Steroidobacteraceae bacterium | reverse complement strand
GTGCATGCGCGCACCGGACACCGCCTCGTAGCAGTCCATCAAGTCCTCACGCTGCTTGAAGCACAGCAGGAAGACCGTCATCGCGCCGATATCGAGGCCGTGCGCGCCGAGCCACATCAGGTGGTTCAGGATGCGCGTGATCTCGTCGAACATGACGCGGATGTACTGCGCGCGGCTGGGCACCTGCACGCCGAGCAGCTTCTCGATCGCCATGCAGTACGCATGTTCGTTGCACATCATCGAGACGTAGTCGAGCCGGTCCATGTAGCCGATCGACTGGTTGTATGGCTTGCTCTCGGCGAGTTTCTCGGTCGCTCGATGCAGCAGTCCGATGTGCGGATCGGCCTTCTGCACGACCTCGCCGTCCATTTCCAGCACCAGGCGCAATACGCCGTGGGCCGCGGGATGCTGCGGGCCGAAATTCATCGTATAGCTGCGGATCTCAGCCATGCTTCGGAGCGTCCTTGAGCGCAGCCTCGTAGCGGTTGTCGTCGCGGATGACGCGCGGCACCAGCGTGCGGGGCTCGATGCTGACGGGTTCGTAGACCACGCGGCCCTTGGTCGGGTCGTAGCGGACTTCGACGTTGCCCGAGAGCGGGAAATCCTTGCGGAATGGATGGCCGATGAAGCCGTAATCCGTCAGCAGGCGCCGCAGGTCCGGGTGGCCGCGGAACAGGATGCCGAAGAGGTCGAACGCCTCGCGCTCGAACCAGTCGGCCGCTTTCCAGATTGCGATGACTGAGTCGACCATCGGCGGTTCGCCGGCTTCGCACCAGGTGCGCAGGCGCAGGCGACGGTTGTGCTTGACGGAAAGCAGGTGATAAACGACGGCGAAACGCTTTGCCGCGCCCTCTGCCGCGTCCTCCCCTCTCCCGGCTTGCTGTGAGAGGTCGGCTGCAGGCCGCGAGAGGGTCAGAGTCTGGGCATCACGGCCGCGGCTGAAGCCACGGAACGTCGCTGTGTCGGTGTTCCATTCGTCCTGGCCGTACGAGACATAGTCGACGCCGCACAGGTCGATGAGCTGCTCGAAGTTCCAGTCGGTCTCGTCGCGCAGGGCCTGGCAGACCGTGAGCAGCGCCGTCGGCGCGACTTCGAACGTCAGCTCGCCGCAGCGCGATTCGACGCGCACGACCTGCCCGGCAAAGCGGCCCGAGATCGTCTCGGCGAGTTGTTCCAACGCCTGGTTCATGAATCTGCTCGACCGTGCTCAGCGCGCAATCGTCTGCGTGCGGTGGATCTTCTTCTGCAGCTGGATGAGGCCGTAGATCAGCGCCTCGGCGGACGGAGGACAACCCGGCACGTACACGTCGACGGGCACGATCCGGTCGCAACCGCGGACCACGGCATACGAGTAGTGATAGTAGCCGCCGCCGTTCGCGCAGGAACCCATCGAGATGACCCAGCGTGGCTCGGGCATCTGGTCGTAGACCTTGCGCAGGGCCGGCGCCATCTTGTTGACCAGCGTGCCGGCCACGATCATCACGTCGGACTGGCGCGGGCTCGGGCGGAAGACGATGCCGAACCGGTCGAGGTCGTAGCGCGCGGCACCCGCGTGCATCATTTCGACCGCGCAGCAGGCGAGGCCGAACGTCATCGGCCACATCGATCCGGTGCGCGCCCAGTTCATGAGCGCATCCACCGAGGTGGTGAACACACCGCGGTCCGGGGCGTCGCTGCTGCTCGGTGCCTCTAGTCCCATTCGAGCGCCCCTTTCTTCCACTCGTAGACGAAGCCGACCACGAGCACCAGCAGGAACACGCCCATCGCGGCGAGCGCGACGATACCGATCGAGTCGAGCGCAACGGCCCACGGGAACAGGAAGGCGATTTCGAGATCGAACACGATGAAGAGGATGGCGACGAGGTAATAGCGCACGTCGAACTTCATGCGCGAGTCCTCGAACGCCTCGAATCCGCACTCGTAGGGCGAGAGCTTTTCAGCGTCGGGCCGGCTTGGCGCGAAGAGATGGCCGAGCACGAGCAGGAGGACGCCGAGAGCGCCTGCAACCGCGAGAAAGATCAGGATCGGCAGGTATTGCGCGAGCATCTCGAAGGGCGGTCTCGAAGCGGGTTCGACTAGCCCACAATTCTAACAGCACAGATTGCAGTGCAGTAAGAGCGCAAATGAAAAAGGCGAGCCTTGGCTCGCCTCGTTCGTTCTGGTGCGGATGGAGAGACTCGAACTCTCACGCCTTTCGGCACTAACCCCTCAAGCTAGCGTGTCTACCAATTCCACCACATCCGCGTCGTCGTTCAGTTCGTCCCCGTCTCAGTTGCCGGCCGGTGCCTGCGACGGCGGCGGAGCCTGCTGCGCGGGAGCAGCTGCGGTGCTCGTGGCCGGAGCAGTGGCCGGAACAGGCGTGTTCGTGGCCGGTGCCGCGGGCAGCGACGGAGCGGGCGTCGTCACGGGTGTCGGGGCTTCCTGCGTGACTGTGTCGACGACGCTGGTTGCCTCCTTGTGCTGGCTGAACAGGTAGGTCAGGCCCAGGCTGGACAGGAAGAAAAGCGTGGCGAGAACCGCCGTGGTTCGCGACAGGAACGAGGCCGAGCCCCGCGCGCCGAACACCGTGCCCGAGGCACCCGCGCCGAAACCGGCACCGGCATCCGCGCCTTTGCCACGCTGGAGCAGCACGATGCCGATGATGGCAACCGCCAGCAACACATGGAAGACGACAGCGAGGGTCTGCAGCCAATTCATCGCAAAGAAACCTTATGCCTTCTGGCGACGACGCTTCGCCGTCAACCTGCGCCAGCGCAGATCCGTGCGAACTCATCCGCCTTGAGCGACGCCCCGCCGACGAGTCCGCCGTCGATATCGGGCATCGCAAACAGTTCCCGGGCGTTGGAAGCCTTGACACTCCCGCCGTACAGGATCCTGACCGATCCGCCAATTGTACCATCCCGTTCCGCCACCTTGGCACGAATCATCGCGTGCACTTCCTGGGCCTGCTCCGGCGAAGCCGTGCGGCCCGTGCCGATCGCCCAGACCGGTTCGTACGCGATGACCGCCTTGGCCAGCGCCTGCACCCCGGTGACCGCCAGGACGGCCTCGAGCTGGCGGGACACGACGTTGGTCGTCTGGTCACCCTCGCGCTCGTCCAGGGTCTCACCCACGCAGAGCACCGGCACGAGCCCCTGGCCCTGGGCCGCCACGAATTTCCGTGCGACGAGCGCGTTGCTCTCCCCGAACAGCTGGCGACGCTCCGAGTGGCCGACCAGCACGTAGTGGCAGCCGACGTCCTTCAACATCGCAGCGGACACCTCGCCCGTGAAGGCGCCCTGCGACTCCGCGCAGACG
This sequence comes from Steroidobacteraceae bacterium, assembly GCA_049687035.1. Taxonomy (GTDB): domain Bacteria; phylum Pseudomonadota; class Gammaproteobacteria; order Steroidobacterales; family Steroidobacteraceae; genus RPQJ01. The sequence goes on along the minus strand of JBAVIQ010000286.1, from coordinate 2,006 downwards.
GACTGGGCGCCGAGCGCCACGCCGGAATCCTTCAGCAGGCGACCGGTTTCCATCAGGTACGGGAACGGCGGGCAAAGCAGGATTTCCGCACGCTTTCCCGGCTGCAACAGATCGAGCAAACCGCTGACGAGACTCGCGTTTTCCGCGCGTGACCCGTGCATTTTCCAGTTGCCCGCGACGAGCGGCTGACGCATGGCTGACCTACCCCCGAAAACTGTGAGCGATGCCGGTCCAAGGGGGCCGACCGCGAAAGGCGCGCGATCTTAGCGGCGGGTCCGGGTTAAAGCAATGCGGAACGGCCGCGGCTCAGATGGCCGTGCGCACAACCTCCGCGAGTTCTTTCGCGTATCGGGATGCCACCGCCTCTTCTTCAGCCTCGATCATGACGCGGATCACCGGCTCCGTACCGGACGCCCGCAGCACCACCCGCCCCGTCGAACCCAGCCCCGCCTCGACACGCCTGACGGCGTCCAGGATGACCGGCGACTGCGACGGATCGATGCGCTCCTTGACGCGGACGTTGATCATCACCTGCGGGAACTTCGGCATGCCCGCAACGAGTTCGGCGAGCGGCAGACCCGTTCGCTTCATCACGGCGAGCACCTCCAGGGCGCTGATCAAACCGTCGCCCGTCGTCGTGCGATCGAGGCACAGCAGGTGACCGGACGTTTCGCCGCCGAGCACGCCGCCGTGCTCCTTGAGCATGGCCAGCACGTAACGGTCGCCGACCTTCGCGCGCAGGAATTCCACGCCCTCGGCTCGCAGCTTCTGCTCGAGTCCAAGGTTGCTCATCACTGTGCCGACCACGGGTCCCTGCAGGGTGCCCGTGCGCTTGCGGTCGGAAGCGATGACGTACAGCAGTTGATCGCCGTCTGCGATGCGGCCGAGGTGATCGACCATCACCAGCCGGTCGCCGTCACCGTCGAGCGCGATACCGACGTCGGCGTGCACACCCGACACCGTCGCCTGGATCAGCTCGGGCGACGTCGAACCGCAGCGCAGGTTGATGTTGCGGCCGTTCGGCGAGCAGCCGAGCGGTATGATCTCGGCGCCGAGATCGGTGAGCACTCGCGGCGCCACCTTGTAGGCCGCGCCGTTCGCGCAGTCGATGACGACTTTCAGTCCCGACAGGTCAGCGCCCTTCGGCAGCACCGACATGCAGAATTCCTGGTACTGCACGCGCGCCCTGTCGACACGTGCGGCCTTGCCCAGGTGGAGCGATTCGCGCGTGAGCGCCGGCTGGTCGAGGTAAGCCTCGATCTGTTCCTCGAGTTCGTCGGACAGCTTGCTGCCGTGCTCGTCGAAGAACTTGATGCCGTTGTCTTCGTACGGGTTGTGCGAGGCGCTGATCACGACGCCGAACTTGCAACCGAACTTCTTCGCCATGTATGCGATGCCCGGCGTCGGCAACGGACCGATCAGGTTCACGTTGACGCCAGCGGCGATGAAACCCGCCTCGAGCGCGGCTTCGAACATGTAGCCCGAAAGACGTGTGTCCTTGCCGACGAGCGCGGTACCGCCATTGGGCGCCAGCACGCGGGCCGCGGCGCTCGCGAGTCGCAGGGCGAACTCGACCGTCATGGGTTCCTGGCCGACCCGGCCGCGCACGCCATCGGTGCCGAAATACTTCCTGGCCATCTGCTGCTCGCTCCTCTCCGTGACGCGTTCCACGCCGTTCGCGCCACCGTGTTGCTGTTCGTTTCGCTATTCCGACTCGCGCCCGCGCAGCGCGACCGCCACTTTGACCGCATCGACCGTGGCGGCGACGTCGTGCACGCGGATGATCGCCGCCCCGGCCTGCACCGCAAACGCGGCGGCGACGGCGCTGCCCACGACCCGTTCCGGGGCTGGCCGACCCGTCATGATACCGATGACCCCCTTGCGCGAGACGCCGATCAGCAGCGGATAGCCCAGATCCGTGAACGCGCGCTGGTTTCGCAGCAGTTCGACGTTGTGCTGGTACGTCTTGCCGAACCCTATGCCCGGATCGATGCAGATCGAATCGC
>JBAVIQ010000285.1:0-4432 GCA_049687035.1 Steroidobacteraceae bacterium | reverse complement strand
CATGAAAGACCGCGGCTGGCGCTTCAACGGACAGCAGAACCCGAACGCCATCCACATGTGCGTCACCGGTCCGCAGACCCAGCCCGGCGTGGTCGAGGAATTCGGGCGCGACCTCGCGGACGCCGTGCCATACGCGAAGAATCCGCCCACTTCGAAGCCGAAGAGCGGCGGCGTGTACGGTGGCGGCGGCGACATGGACCTGACCAACCCAGCCATCGCGCGCATGTTCTTCACGTACGCGATGAACGCCTTCGCCGACGGGCCGCCCTGACCGGACTCGCAGACGGGGCTGGGGTCCACGGAGACCGCGATGACGAGGGACGAGAGCAAAGTGGTGTTGGTGACGGGCGCGTCCTCGGGCTTCGGCCAGGCGATCGCGGCCGAACTGCAACCGCGCGGCCATCGAGTGTTCGGCACGACCCGACGCCCGTCGGCGGCAGCGCCGTCCGGTTGCACGCTCGTGACGATGGATGTGGACGACGAGGCGTCTGTCACGGCGGGAGTCGCGGAGGTGCTGCAGCAGGCCGGCCGCATCGACGTGCTGGTCAACAATGCAGGGTTCGGCTTTGCCGGCGCGATCGAGGACACGACGGTCGAGGAAGCGCGCCGGCAGTTCGAGACGAATTTCTTTGGCATGCACCGCGCGTGCCGCGCGGTCCTGCCGCAGATGCGTGCCCATCGCTCCGGCCGCATCGTCAACATGAGCTCGCTGGGCGGACTCGTCAGCGTGCCGTTCCAGGCCATGTACTGCGCGTCCAAGTTCGCGGTCGAGGCCTACACCGAGGCGCTGCGCATGGAGGTACGGCCGTTCGGCATCCAGATCGCCATGGTCGAGCCGGGCGACTTTGCCACGCGATTCACGACGAACCGGCTCATGACCGCTGCGAGCTCAGCGCAGTCGCCGTATGCGGAGCGCTGCGCGCGAGCGGTGCGGCGCATGGGCGAGGACGAAGCCAGCAATCCGGACGTTGCACCGGTGGTGCGCGCGGTCGTCCAGGCGATCGAGGCGCGCCGGCCGCGCCTGCGCTATCCGGCAGCGAACGCGCTGCAGCGAACGCTGGTCGCGCTGCGCCCAGTGCTGCCGCAGCGGCTCTTCGAGTACCTGATCATGGACAACTACAAGATCCGTTGACCGGCGGTCATTATTCAGCGCTTGCCCTTGGCCACCTGCAACGCAGCTTCGAAACGCGTGAGCGCTTCGTCGCAGTACGCCCTGTCGACGAACAGCCCCGGCTTGAACTGCAGCACCGAGTGGTCGAAACCCGCGAAGATCGCCCAGATGCCGTGCTGGTACAGCGCCGACATCATCTGCATGCCGCCGGCAGGCGCGTCGAAGACGAGCCCCATGACCAGCCCCTTGCGACGGATGTCTTGCAGGAAACCGAGTCGCGAGCGAATGTCTGCGAGCCCTGCGTGCAGGTAGTCCGAGATCTCGGCGGCATGGATCAGCGCCTGTGGCGCCCGGCACATGTCCAGCACAACGGAACCCACTACGCAACCCGGCTCTGCCCCACCGAACGTCGTGACGTGGCCCCAGCCGTTGTCCGACAGCCAGCTGCCGACGTCCTTGCGCAGCACCGCGGCTGCGACCGGATAGAGTCCGCCTGATAGCCCATTGCCCGTGACCAGGATGTCCGGCTCCACGCCCCAAGCCTCGACGCCCCACAGGTAGCCGGTGCGGCCGAGCCCGGTCTGCACCTCATCGGCAATGTAGAGCGCACCGAACTCCCGGCAGAGTCGTGCGACTCCCGGCAGATAACCCTCCGACGGCACGGGGAAACCGTAGGTGGCCGGAATGGTCTCCAGTATTACGGCAGCCACGTCGCTGGCCCTCAGTGCCGCCCTCATCGCGTCGAGATCGTCGAAAGGCACTTTCAGGAATTCATCGGGATAGTCGCTCGCGAAGTAGCGCGCTGCCGTGTCGTCGCCGGCAGCGCCGGACAATCCCGTGCGCCCGTGATAGCCGGAGGCGATCGCCACGATTTTGCGGCGGCCAGTGAACCTGCGTGCCGACTTGATCGCCACGTCCACGGCCTCGCTGCCACTGGCGGCGTAGACGGTGTAATGCAGGGCGCCCGGCGTGTGGGCCGCCAGTTTCTCGGCGAGTTCCGCGCGCGCCGGGCTCGGAAAGTGGTGATTGCCGACGTCCAACGTCTGCAACGCGGTTTCGAGAGCCTGCAGCACGACGGGATTGCGATGCCCGACGTTGTAGGTGCCGCCGTTCAGGTGGAAATCCATGAGCTCGTGGCCATCGATGTCCCAGAGGCGATAACCCTCGCGCCGGCCGATGACCAGGGGGATCCCCATGCCGAGGAATGCCTCGACGCGACCTGGAATGAGGTATTCGTGGGCGAGCGCGAGCACGCGGCGTTTGCGTTCGGAATGGGCAGGCGATTCCCATGGCTTCGTCATGGCCGAACTTGCCGCGTCTGCCTGAGGAATTCTTCGGCCAGCGCGAGCGTCGCGCCGACGATGAGCGGGCCCCTCTCCTGCGCGATCGCGGCCTCGGGTCGGCTGCCCACCCAGCCGACATACGTCATCGCGCGCGCGAGCAGGAACACCGGCAGCATCTCCAGGTGCTCGTCAGGCAGGGCACGTGCCGTGCGGTAGCCGCCGACGAAACCGGCGAACGCATCGTCGTATTGCGGCTCGCCGAGCAGAAACAACAACGACGTGGCGATGTCCATGACGTGCCAGCCGAAGCCGCAGTCATCGAAATCGATGATGCGCACGGTGTCGCCGTCGCGCAGCAGGTTCTCCGGCAGGAAGTCACCATGGGTGAGTCCGTAGCGGTCCGGCGACTGGCCAAAGTTATCCAGAGCGAAACGAATGGCGTCTCTCGCCTGGTCGAGCACAGCGACCTGGCCGGGCGAAAGCAGCTTGCACGCGCCGTACGGCCCCAGGTAACCGCGGGATCCGATCAGCCCGTCGAAATCCATGCTCAGCCGCGTGAATCCCGGTGGCCGCGGCCAGTGTTCACCGTGGTTGTGGATCAGGGCGGCAAGTCGCCCGGCGTGGAAATGACTGGTGCGAACCTCGTCCGCGCTCGCAATGTGATCCCCTTCGACGCTGCCGATGATCGTGCCCTCGACCCAGCGCAGCAGGTCGCACTGGCGCGGCTCAGGCACTGCCTCGTGACCCACGATGACGAACGACTCGCCGGTCGCGGTCGGTACCGCAGCGGGCGCTTCGATTCCTGCCGCGATGAGCGCGGCCGTCCATTGCAGTTCCGAGCGCAATTCGGCATCGCTATGGTATCTGGCCCGATGCACCCGCAAGGCAAACCGTTCGCCGGAGGCGGGGTCCGTGACTTTGAAGACCGCATTCTCACGGTACTTGAGCAGCGCAAGCGGCGCAGTCTCCAGGCGCCACCGAGCCAACGCCACCCGCGCCAGTTGCTGGAGGCTGTCGACCTGCGCATCCTGCGATAGCGCGGCGAAACGGTCCTGGTGCATATCGGCTGTCGCTCTCTGTTTCCCCGCATTGAACACTAGTGCAAGAGCAGCCGACCAACAACGACTGTCGGCCTGCTCGAAATCCGCCGGCACTTCGCGCATCACCCAGTGCTGGTACATGCGTCGCACCTGCTGCTGCCGATCGACATCGCCGGCAGGGAGTCGAGAGCGAATAACTCGACTGCGTCTATTTCGTAACTGTCGCGCGGATGACCGCCCTGAATCTCGACGGGACGACCGACATCCGAGTCTGGCCAGGTGATGCGGATCAACTGAGGGTGGTCGTCGTCGGACCGGCCAGTGCTGCGCGATTCGAGCCGGATCATGCAGAAAATGAAAGGCGCCGGCTTCCCGAGGCCTTTCTCACGCATTCTGTCGAACAGAGGGGACAGCCCCCTGCGGGGACAGTTCCCAAGCAGCAGAGCCACGATGCTGATGATCTTGATCAGCGGGTTGATGGCCGGACCGGCGGTGTCCTTGTGGCGAAGGGGATTCACTTCCGTACCCAGACCGACTTGCCCTCCTTGATGGTTTCGAGGACCTGGATCTTGTTGATGTCGTGCGGATCGATCGTGACCGGGTTGTCGGAGAGGACGACGAAGTCCGCGAGCTTGCCTTCCTTGAGGGAGCCCTTGGTAGCCTGTTCGCCGAACTGCTCGGCGCCCCAGATCGTGATCATCTGCATCGCTTCATAGGGCGTCACGCGCTCGTCGGGACCGATGACCTTGCCCGAACGCGAAGTGCGGTTCACCGTCGCCCAGGCGACCTGCATCAGGTTGGGCAGCGCGACCGGCGCGTCGGTGTGGCTGGTGGCGTGCAGCCCGGTGTCGAGGATGGAGCGCATCGGCGAGATTCTCGCGGCCACGTCAGGGCCGACGATCTTGTCGTACCAATCCCCCCAGTAGAAAGTGTGCATGGGGAACATCGACGGGAAGATCCCCAGCGACTTCAGCTCTTTCACCTGGTCGGGACGAATG
>JBAVIQ010000284.1:0-7522 GCA_049687035.1 Steroidobacteraceae bacterium | reverse complement strand
TCCTCGTACCGCTGTTGATCATCGGCGGCGTGTCCTATTACCAGATCAGTGCCACGGTGCGAGACAAGACGCTCGAGGCGATGCAGACCGCGGGCGACCAGCTGACTGCGGCGATCGAGGCCGATATCGCCTCCGCTACAACCAGCGTTGGCTTCCTGGCCATCGCCTCGCCGCTCACCACCTACGTCACTGCACCCGACGAGGACTCACGCTATGGTCTCTACCAGCCGAACGTGCTGGCCCTGCTCACCGACTACCAGGCCGCTTACCCGGCCAACCTGGACCTGCAACTGCGCAACCCTGATGGATCGGTGGACATCGACTGGTCGCGCAACGGAGCACAGACGCTCGCGCCGGCAGCCCGCGAAGACTTCGTCAAGCGATTGCGGACCGGCGCAGAGAACCCAGTGACGCAGATCCTGCCTGCGGCGGCCGACGGCGCGGCGCTACTGGTGGTTGGCACGGCAATCACCGATGCGGCAGTGCAACGCCGGCCGGAGATCGCGCCACCCACCCGCGGCTACCTGATTGCAGTCTTCGACCTGCATGCGGTCACCGTGCGCGCCGACGCACTGCGTTTCGGCGATGCGGGCGGCATGCTACTGACCGATGACAGGGGGCGGCCCTGGGCCGGCAGTGCCCGTGCGGCCGGGTGGAATCCCGCGCTGTCGCTATCCGACGCGCAGCGACTTTCGCTCGCGGCGTTCCCTCTTGAGATCACGGCCGACGGGACGGAACGCTATGTCTCCGTCCACAGACCGCACCCGCAACTGCTGGCGATCGGTAGCGTCCTAAGCAGCGAATTCAGCAGAGTCAGCTCGCTGATCGCGATGACGCTCCTCGTCCTGACCCTGCTGGCGGTCGTGGCGATGCACCGCTCCGTCTACATCACTGTCAGGCGTGTGCTGCTGAAGCCGACACAGAACCTGATCGGCGTCGCCCGGGACATGGCCGCGGGGAATCTCCTGGTCCCGGTCAGCATCGACAGCGCCGACGAGCTGGGGGATCTGGGCCGCGCCCTGCGGGATCTCGGCAAGGACCTGTCCGAGTCCCAGGCGAGCGCCGCCCGACGGGCGGCCGAGCGTGAACATGCCGTCGTGCAGCTGCAGAGCGCTCGCGACCGGGCGGAAGCCGCCAGTCGCTCGAAGAGCGAGTTTCTGGCCCGCATGAGTCACGAAATCCGCACGCCGATGAACGGTGTACTCGGCATGACCGAGCTGCTGGCCGGCACGAAACTGGAGTCGCGCCAGCGGCAGTACACGGAGACGATCCAACAGTCGGCGGAGGCGCTGCTCGCAGTCATCAACGACATCCTGGACTTCTCCAAGATGGAGGCCGGCAAGATGGAACTCGACGATGCGCCGTTCGATCTGGAGCTGGTGGTAGAGGAGGCAGCGGAGCTTCTCGCCGGCCCCGCGCACGCCAAGGGCTTGGAGCTGATCTGCAAGATGCCGCCCGGATTGCATACGGCATATCGCGGCGACGGGATGCGGCTGCGGCAGGTGTTGATCAACCTGCTCGGCAACGCGGTCAAGTTCACCGAGCGCGGGCAGGTGATGGTGCAAGTGCATGAGCTGGCCGACGGCGATGCCACGCGTGCGCTGCTGCGCTTCGAGGTCAAGGACACCGGGATCGGGATCCGCCGGAAGAACATGGAATTGATCTTCGAGTACTTCTCGCAGGAGGACGGCTCGACGACGCGCAGATTCGGCGGCACCGGGCTGGGGCTCGCCATCAGCAAGCAATTGGTGGAGCTGATGGGCGGGAAGATCGGAGTGAGCAGCAAGGGGGGTGAGGGTTCGACGTTCTGGTTTACGGTGCCGATGGTGCGGGAGCACCTGGCATGCTCTGAACTCAGACCCGAGGCGCTGATCGGCAGTCGAATCCTGGTCGTGGATGACAACGCCACCAACCGGGAAATCCTGAGCGAGAGCCTCAAGAGCTGGCACGTGGAGGTGACGGAAGCCGCCACGGGGCCTCAGGCACTGGCTCGGTTGCAAGAAGCCGCCACCGTTGGCGATTCCTTCGACCTCGTCGTGCTGGACTATCAGATGCCCGGCATGAGCGGCATGGACGTCATTCGAGCGATGCGGAGCACGCCGGCCCTGCGCGATCTCAGCATCGTGCTGCTGACTTCCGTGTACCGGAGCGCGGATGACACGGACTGGCGCGCACAGAGCGTGGCCGCCTGCCTGACCAAGCCAGTGCGGAGGTCGCAACTCCACGAGGCCCTCAAGCGTCTGCTGTCAGGCTCGCCCTCGGATACCCAGATCACACGCATCCTGACTGCCGCGCCGGCTGCGTCGGCCGTGAGACTGGGACTCAAGGTGCTGCTCGTCGAAGACAACGCCGTGAACCGGGAAGTGGCTCGCGGCATGCTCGACCTGCTCGGGTGCGAGGTGACGTTGGCAGGCGACGGGATCGAGGGCGCGAGCGCCTTCGAGAGCGGGCAGTACGACGTGGTCCTGATGGATTGCCACATGCCCGAACTGGACGGCTACGGCGCCACCCGGCGAATGCGCGCCTGGGAGAACACGAACGGCCGGCCGCGCACGCCGGTGGTGGCGTTGACGGCGAACGCTCTGGAAGGCGACCGCGAGAAATGCCTGGCGGCCGGGATGGACGACTACCTGTCCAAGCCCTTCACCGCGGACCAGCTGCGCGGGGTGCTGGAGCCCCTCGTGTCGGGGCCGGAAGGCCAGTCGATTCATGCCGCGACCGCCGCGCGTGCAGAACCGGCGCAGCCGCCGCACGCGGCATCGGGCAACGACGCGGCCGTGCTGAATGACAATGCGCTCGCGCAGATCCGGGCCTTGCAACAGCCCGGCGGCCCGAATCTGCTCGACAAGGTGATCGCGCTGTACATGGACAGCTCGCAGAGTCTGCTCGAGAAAGTCCGCGCCGGGCTCGCCGTGGGCGATGCGAGGAAACTGTCCGAGGCAGCGCACGCACTGAAGTCGAGCAGCGCCAACGTCGGGGCGACATCGCTCGCCGAGATCGCGGGACAGCTGGAAGCGTCGGGCCGCGAGGCCGATCTGCACCGTGCGCACCTGCTTGCCGATCAACTGTTCCACGAGCACCAGCGCGTCGTCGAAGCGCTGCGCGCGGAACGGGCGGCCGCATGAGCTCAGCCGTCCCGACGCAGTCCCCGGGCGTGGCTCTCGTCGCCGAAGACGATGCAGGGCAGCGCATGCTGATGGAGCAGGCGCTGTCCCAGGCGGGATTCACGGTCGTTGCAGTGGCCGATGGTGCGGCGGCCCTGGAGTACGCGGTAGCGCATCCGCCGGACATCGTCTTTCTCGACGTTGTCATGCCTCGCATGACCGGTCTGCAAGCCTGCCGCGAAATACGCACCGCACTTGGCACGAGTTGCCCGCCGATCATCGTTGTGACCAGCCAGGACGGGGACGACGCAATTGCCGAAGGCGTCGATGCCGGCGCGACCGACTACCTCATCAAGCCGGTCAACTGGACGTTGCTGCTGCACCGGGTGCGTGGCTGGCTCACCGCTTACCAGGCCGCACAGGAAGCGTGCCCTGCTTTGCCTCCGCGCCGCGAGCGGACTTTGCGGGTGTCCCGGCGCGGATTGGTTCTCACCGACAGCGATGTGACAGAGGCCGCCGCTTCGGCACCGACGTCATCGCACGACCGTGCCCCGGAGTTGGCCGAGGTGCTGCCGGCGCCATTTGCCGCCCAGGTCATGGCGTGTGTGCGCAAGGTGCTGAAGACCCGCGAGGCCGCGGACGTGCGCTACGCCCAATGGGAGGCACGCATCTGCGCCGAAGGGCGCGACAAGGCACGCGTTGTCATTTGCGAGGCGAGTGCGGCCGAGGACGAAGCGGCCGCCGAGATGTTCCGGCTCGCGTATCTCGATGCAGTGACCGGGCTGCCGAACCGCCACCTCTTCGAGCGTACCGCCGAGGACTCCCTCGCGCGGGCGCGGCTCCGGGGGCTGAGCGTGATGTTGCTGTGCGTGACCTGCGATGCGTTCGCAGCGCTGCGTCCCGATCAGCCACAGCTGCGGCGGGCGGCGCGGGCGCTGGCCGACGAGATGGTGATGAGGCTGCGCGACACAGACCACCTCGTGCGATATGACAGCCTCGAGGCCGGCGACAGTCCGGTGGCGAGCGCAGACGGCGTGCTCTTTCTCGTGCTGGTGGCGAATGCGGAGGCGCCGGGTGCCGTACCGGCGGTGGTCGAGCGAATCCATGAAGCCTGCGCGGCCGCGGCGGAAAAAAGCTTGAACCAGCTGTCGCTCGTGCCGCGGATCGGCGTCGCACGCTTTCCCCAGGACACGGACGCGCTGCCAGCATTGATCGAGCGGGCCATCATGGCGGCCGGTGAGGCCCGGCAACAGCGTGACATGCAGCCGCACGCCGCGCCGGCACCGGCACGGGCGGCGTCGCCGGAATACCTGGCAGATCTGGCTGGCGAACTGCGCCATGCGCTCGCGATGGGGCAGATCCATCTCCACTATCAGCCGCGCATCGAACTCGCGACTGGCCAGGTCGCGGGTGCGGAGGCGCTCCTGCGCTGGGCGCATCCGTTGCGCGGCGTGCTGTCGGCCGGTGCGCTGATCGCGATGGCCGAGGCGGCAGGCGAGGCTGGGCGCCTCACGGACTGGGCGCTGGGCGAAGCCTGCCGTCAGGCGGCCGTCTGGGCTCGCGAGTTACCCTGCCGGCTGCGAGTCTCGATCAATACCAGCGAATGCCAACTGACCCGGCCCGACTTCGCTCGGCGGCTCATCGAGCAGGTGACCGAGCACGCCGTGGACCCCGCGCTGATCGAGATCGAGATCGACGAGCAATTCCTCGATGTCAGCGATGCTGTCCTCGCGCAGCTCTTCGAACTGCGCCACGCGGGTATCGGGCTGATCGTGGACGACTTCAGCGCGGGACGTGCGAGCGTTGGCACATTGCGGCGCCTGCGCATCGGCGGCTTCAAGATTGACCGTGCCCAGCTGCGAGCCAACGTGCTGTTCAACGAAGAGTCCGGCATCTACGCGCTCACGGCATCCATCGCCCGGGCACGCCAGGGTTGTGTCATCGCCAAGGGCATTGAGTCGGCCGAAGAACTGGCGGTGGCCCGCGCTCGGGGTTGCGACCAGGCCCAGGGCTTTCACATCTGCCAGCCCCTGCCAGTCGCCGAGTTCGAGCGCTACCTCGCGCGCGCCGGTGCCGCCACAGCCGCCGGCAATTGACACCGTGATCAAGTGCTCCGATTCACATTCCCCCCTGCCCCACGTGCGCCGATCGACGTGAAGCTCTCGGCCATCGCGCTGTCGCAGGCATCGCCTACCGAACTCATCGAGGGCGTCACCCCAATTTCCTGACGCCGCTTGCCGCACGCGCAGCTGGCGTTGAGCGCGTCGAGCACCAGTTCGGTCCGTAGATACGTATCCGTCATCCAGCTGAATGACGCAACTCCGATAACAAGTAACCGCCCAACGCGACCAACAGCCGGCGTCCTCCCCGCCAACGTCCTCCCCGTCGGCGTCCACACGTCCCGTTGCAGCGGGCCCTCGAGTTCGATGCACTCGATGTGCGGATGACAGTAGTCGCTCGCGTCTGCCTTGCGCTGTTCGACCCCCGCTGCACCCGCGCCACCTACACTGGCGCCGCCCTTGTCGCGCCAGTTTCGTCGCTCGAGCCGACCGCCTGCACCGCGATTTGACACCCCGATTATGTGCGGCGGGTCACAAATTCTCTCCGGCTACCCACCGCCTAGTGCGACGCAGTCCCGAGCGCCCTGCGGTGAAGTACACCCAGGCAAACGGATTACCCCTTTAAGGACATACAGATGACAACCCGCAACATCGTCCTGAGCACGCTCGCCGCCACGACCAGCCTGGCGCTGACGCTCGCAATCAGCCAGGCGGCGGTTGCTTCACCGCGGGACGCGAGCCCGGCGCACCGGAGCGCGACTTCACAGGCGCAGACAGCGAGCTACATCGTGCAGGCGCAGAGTCTTGCAATGGCCAGGACCTCCGTGCAGCAGGCCGGCGGCACGATCACGCATGAGCTCGGCATCATCGATGCGGTCGGAGCGCAGCTGACTCCGGCGCAGACCATGGTCCTGCGCACGAATCACACGCTGGCCCTGAGCGCGGACGCGTCCACCACGGTGGCGGGCGTCTCTCCTTCATACGCAGTGCGCCAGACCATGGCCAATGCGCTGCACGCCGCGGGTATCACCGGCAAAGGCGTGTCGATCGCCTTTGTGGACACGGGCCTGTGGGCGACACCACTGGCCGGCTACGACGCCATCAGGAATGTCGCGAGTACTTCGATCGCGGACGATAACGGCCATGGCACACACGTCACCAGCATCGCTGCAAGCGCCAATCTGACCGCGGACGGCACCTACCTCGGCATCGCCCCGGGCGCCTCGTGGGTGGCGGTGAAGGCGTTCGGCGCCGACGGCAGGGGCACCTACGCCAATACGATCCGCGGCCTCGACTGGATCCTCGCCAACAGGACCAAGCACAACATCCGGGTCGTCAACATGTCCTTCGGCGCGACGCCGCAGTCGTTCTACTGGAACGACCCGCTCGCCAAGGCGGTCATGAAGCTGTGGCAGGCGGGCATCGTGGTCGTTGCCTCGGCCGGCAACTGGGGCCCCAACGCCCAGTCGATCACCGTGCCCGGCAACGTGCCGTACGTGATCACGGTCGGCGCCATGACCGACAACTACACCCCTGCCAACGCCGCGGACGATCGTCTCGCCTCGTTCTCGAGCACCGGGCCGACCTACGAGGGCTTCGTCAAGCCTGAGATCGTCGCGCCGGGCGGCCACGTCACGGGCGTCATGACCAAAAGGCAGACGATCCCCAGGGCGCACCCGAGTTTCCACGACGGCAGCAACTACTTCACGATGTCCGGCACGTCGCAGTCGGCGGCCGTGGTCTCAGGTGTGGTTGCGCTGATGCTGCAGGCGCAGCCGTCGCTCACGCCGAACCAGGTCAAATGCAAGCTGATGAGTTCGGCCAGCGCGGCAGTCGACGGTTCCGGCAAGCTCGCCTATTCCGTCTTCCAGCAGGGTGCAGGCCAGGTGAACGCCTACGCGGCCGTCTTCAACCCCTACACCAGCTGCGGCAACGTCGGCCTCGACATCGCCGCCGATCTCGCTGGTACGAAGCACTTCGGCGGCCCCGCCCACCAGAAGGCCGACGGCACGTTCTACGTCGTCGATGCGGCCGGCCAGCCGATCAACCAGCAGGGCTACCTCTGGAACAACGGCTACCTCTGGGACCAGGGTTACCTGTGGATGAACGGCTACCTCTGGTCGAACGGCTACCTCTGGAACAACGGTTACCTCTGGAACAACGGCTATCTCTGGAACAACGGTTACATCTGGAACCAGAACTTCGTGCCCTCGACCGCCTCGGTCTCCGGCGTCAACCACTGGGTCGAGCAGGAGTGAGCGCAATGAAACACTATCGTCAAGCAATCCCCGCACGCGCGCGCACCGCCTGCATGGCTGCGATGTTCGGCTTCTGCGCGTTGTCGGCCGCCGCCTCCGC
>JBAVIQ010000283.1:0-1670 GCA_049687035.1 Steroidobacteraceae bacterium | reverse complement strand
CATGGATCCTGATTCACCCGGACGACCGCGTCGTCATTCGGATCGCCCGCTCCGAGATGGGGCAGGGCACGCTGACGGCGCTCGCGCAACTGGTCGCGGAGGAACTCGACTGCGATTGGAACAACGTGAGCGCGGAGTTCGCGTCACCCAACGAACAAGTCCGGCGCAACCGCATCTGGGGTTCGATGTCCACGGGCGGCAGCATGGGTGTGCGCTCATCGCAAGACTACGTGCGCAAGGCCGGCGCGAGCGCACGCGAGATGCTGATCGCGGCTGCGTCCGCGCAGTGGCAGGTTCCGCCAGCCGAGTGGAGCGTCGAGAGGGGCGTCATTTCGCACCGGGCGACCGGCAAGATACTTCGATACGGGCAGGTTGCTGCGGCGGCAGCGCGGGTGAAGCCTCCCTCGGACGTGAAACTGCGCGATCCCAAGGATTGGAAGATCGCCGGCAAGGCCGTGCACCGCCTGGACATTCCCGACAAGGTCCTGGGCAAGCCCGTCTTCGCCGTCGATGTCTCGCTGCCGGGCATGCTGCATGCCTCGATCGCGCAATGTCCGGTCTTTGGCGGCAGGGTTGCCGGCCTCGACACGACCGAAGCCGAGAAGATGCGCGGCGTGAAGAAGGTCGTGCGCCAGACGGACTTCGTCGCGGTGATTGCCGACAGCTGGTGGCGTGCGAATGAGGCTTTGAAGAAAACGAAGATCCAGTGGGACGCCGCCGGCAACGGCAACGCCAGCAGCGAGACCGTCGCCGCGATGCTGCAGGAGGGCCTCGCCCAGGCGAAGCTGCCGCAGGCGCGCCAGATGGGCGACACGCCGTCGGCACTGGCGTCTGCTGCGAAAGTGATCGAAGCCGAGTACCGGTCGCCTTACCTGAATCACGCGACGATGGAGCCGCAGACGTGCACCGCGTGGCTGAAATCGGACGGCACCCTGGAAGTGTGGACGTCGACGCAGAACGGCGAGGCCTCGATGGCCGCTGCGTCAGAAGCCGCAGGTCTGCCGCTCGAGAAGGTCGAGGTGCACAAGATGATGCTCGGCGGCGGTTTCGGCCGCCGTGGCGGCCCGCAAGACTTCGTGCGCCAAGGCGTCGCGATCGCCAAGGCGATGCCCGGCGTGCCGGTCAAGTTGATGTGGTCGCGCGAAGAAGACATGCAGCATGGGTTCTATCGGCCCGCCAGCATCGCGCGGATGAAAGCCGGCCTGGATGCGCAGGGCAAGCTGATCGCGCTGCACTCCAAGATTGCCTGCCCCTCGATCGTGCAGGTCCTGATGCCGCAGACGCCGATGAAGGACGGCATCGACTTCACCGCGGTGCGTGCATTCAACGACCTGCCCTATACGGTTGTGAACCAGCAGGTCGACTACGCCATGCGCAATGGTCACGTACCGGTTGGTTTCTGGCGCGCGCCCGGTCAGCAGAATGAGTTCTATCGCGAATGCTTCATCGATGAACTGGCGATGGCCACGGGCAAGGACCCTCTGGAGTACCGACTGTCGATGCTGAAGGACGGCGACAAGCACCGTCTCGTGCTGCAAGCGGTGGCGCAGGCAGCAGGTTGGGGAGCGTCGCTGCCACCGGGATGGCACCGCGGCGTCGCGCTCGCATACGGCTTCGGCAGTTACGCAGCCATGGTCGCGGAGGTCTCGGTGAGCGCGCAGGGTGAACTC
>JBAVIQ010000282.1:0-6083 GCA_049687035.1 Steroidobacteraceae bacterium | reverse complement strand
GCGATTCGCTGCATCGTTCGACCGCCCGCGCGCACCGAGGTGCAAACGCGCAGCCGGGCGGACGCGCGGAGGGTTGTGGCGGATCGCCCGCGATCCCGACGAGCCGCGACTGTGCCACGCCGTGCAGCCGCGGCACGGCCGCCAGCAACGCCGCCGTGTAAGGATGCTTTGGTGCGGAGAACAGCTCGTCCGTCGTGGCGGTCTCGACGATCCGACCCGAGTACATCACCGCGACCCGATCCGCGAGGCCCGCGACCACGCCTAGATCGTGCGTGATGAGCAAGACGCCGACGCCGCGGTTGCGCACTCGCGCGAGCAGTTCGAGCACGCGTGCCTGCACGCTGACGTCGAGTGCGGTGGTCGGCTCGTCCGCGAACAGCAGCTGCGGACCGCACATGAGGGCAGCCGCGAGTGCGACGCGCTGGCGCATGCCGCCGGACAGTTCGTGCGGGAATTGGCGCAAACGCGCCTGCGGCTCCGGCATCTCGACCTCAGCCAGCGCCTGCAGCGCACGCTCATGGGCTGCATCGCGAGTGGCGAGACCGCGATCGAGCAGGCCTTCGGTCAACAGCGTCTCGATGCGCAGGTGCGGCGTGAGTGAACTCAGCGGGTCCTGCGACAGCAAGCCGATGCCGGTGCCGCGCACCGTATTCAGCGAGCGTTCGTTCGCACCGATCAGTTCCCGGTCCACGAACCGGACTGACCCTCGTGCCGTGCCGTTCGACGCGAGCAATCCCAGGCATGCCATCAGCACCTGGGTCTTGCCGGACCCCGACTCACCGACGACGGCGAGGCATTCACCGGCAGCAACGTCGAACGAAACGCCCGATACCGCCTGCACCTCGCCCTGCGACGTGGAGAAATCCACGCCCAGGTCGCGCACCTGCAGCAACGGACCCGTGGTCATCGCCGCTGTCTCGGGTCGAGCGCGTCGCGCAGCCCGTCGCCGAGGAAGTTCAGGCACAGCAGCACGATGGCGAGCACGGCCGAAGGCACCAGCAGCAGCCACGGCGAGGATTCCATTTCGAGGGCGCCCTCGGCCACGAGCCGGCCCAGGCTCGTGAGCGGCTCCTGCACGCCGAGGCCGAGGAAGCTCAGGAAGCTCTCGAAGAGAATCACCTGCGGCACCGTGAGCGTCGCATACACGATCACCGTGCCGAGCACGTTCGGCACGATGTGACGGGCGATGATCGTGGTGGGCGGCAGGCCGAGAGCGATCGCGGCTTCGACGAACTCTCGCTGCCGCAGGGCGAGCGCCTGGCCACGCACGATGCGCGCCATCGTGAGCCAGCCGACCGCGCCGATCGCGAGGAAGATCAGGACCAGGCTGCGGCCGAACACGACCGTCAGGATGATCACGAAGAACATGTACGGCAGCGCGTACAGAACGTCGACGAACCGCATCATCCAGCCGTCCACGCGGCCGCCGAGATAACCCGCCGTTGCGCCCCACGCGACGCCAATGACGACGCTGACGATCGTCGCGAGCAGAGCCACGAGCAGGGACATGCGCGTGCCGAGCCAGACCCGCGCGAACAGGTCGCGGCCGTTGGCGTCGGTGCCGAACCAGTGACCGTGCGCCAGCGACGGTGGGGTTGCGAGCGTCGCCTGCGTCCAGTCAACCTGCTCGACCGTGTATGGACTCAGCCATGGGCCGATGAGCGCCAGCGCGCACACGAGCAGCAGCAGCGACGCCGCCACGATCGCCGCGCGGCTGTGCTTGAGGCGCTGCCAGGCGTCGCCCCACAGGCCCTGTTTGCGCGCGTCGGTGAGCGCGGCCTCAACCATGCCGGATCCTCGGATCGAGCCAGCCATACAGCAGGTCGACGGCGAGGTTCAGCAGCAGGATCAGCGCGGCATAGAAGATCACCATGCCCATCACGAGCGTGTAGTCGCGGTTAATCGCACCCTGCACGAAGTACCGTCCCACACCCGGCAGGCCGAACACCTGCTCGACGACGAGCGAACCTGTCAGCAGCGCAGCAGCGGCCGGTCCCAGGAAACTCACGACTGGCAGGAGCGTCGGCTTCAGCGCATGGCGGCGGATCAACGCGTTGCGACCGAGGCCCTTGGCACGTGCGGCACGCAGGTACGGCGCCTGCAGCACTTCGAGCAGGCTGCCGCGCGTGAGGCGCGCGATGTAGGCGACGAACGGCAACGCCAGCGTGACGACCGGCAAGACCGTGTGCTTCACGCTGCCCGACTCCCAGCCTGCGACCGGCAGCCAGCCGAGCTTGACGCCGAAGAACAGCGCCAGCACCGGTGCGAGCACGAAGCCCGGAATGGCGATGCCTGCGAGCGCGACGGTCATGACGGCGTGATCCAGCGCGGTGTCATGACGCAATGCCGCGGCCATTCCCAGCGGCACACCCAGCGCGAGCGCGAGCAGCAGAGCGAGCGTCCCGATCGTCAGCGTAACAGGCAAGCCACGCACGATGAGTTCCGAGACGCGGTAATCCTTGTACTTGAACGACGGACCGAGATCACCATGCGCCAGGCCCTGCAGGTAGCGGCCGTACTGCACGAAGACCGGCTGATCGAGACCATAGGCCGCCTGCAGGTTCGCCTCGATCTCGGGCGGGATCGCCTGCTCCTCGTCGAATGGCCCGCCCGGCGCCAGCCGCATCACGAAGAACGCCGCCGTGACGATGACGAGCAGCGTCGGCACGATGCCAAGCAGGCGACCGAGGGCGTAACGCAGCATCGCGTCAGCCCGCGCCCGGCGTCATCGCGCCGACTCGCTGCGGCCGAGCAGCTGCCGGAATTCGGTTTCGTCAGCGATGCGGACCCCGAGTTCCTGCGCCTTCTTGAGCTTCGAGCCAGCCTCCGCGCCCACGACCAGCAGCGTGGTCTTCTTTGATACGGAATCAGTGACGGCCGCGCCCGCCGCTCGCGCGGCCTCCCTGGCCTCTTCACGCGACATCGTCACGAGCGTGCCGGTGATCACGACGACCTGGCCGGTCAACGGACCTGCGGCCGCGACCGCCGCGCGTTCGATGACCGGCCAGCGCACGCCCGCCGCGCGCAGGCTCTGGATTACGCGTCGATTGTGCTCCTCGTCGAAGAATTCACGCACGTGCCCTGCGACTACGGGGCCGACGTCACGCACCTGCTGGATCTCCTCGAACGTCGCCGCCTGCAGCGGACCGAGGTCGCCGAAATGCTCAGCGAGCGCGAGCGCCGTCGCTTCACCCACGTCGCGGATGCCGAGCGCATAAAGGAATCGCGGCAGCGTGGTCTGTTTGCTCTGCGCGAGCGCGGCCGCCAGGTTGGCCGCGGACTTGGGCCCCATGCGCTCCAGCTCGGCGATCTCTGCCACCGTCAGCGTGTAGAGATCGGCTGGCGTCGTGACGCGCCCGCTCTCGATCAACTGCTCGACCAGGCGCTCGCCAAGACCGTCCACATCCATCGCGCGGCGTGACGCGAAATGACGGATAGCGCCAAGACGCTGCGCGGCACAGACGAGCCCACCGGAGCAGCGTGCGACGGCCTCGCCCTCGGTGCGGTCGACGTGAGAGTTGCATACCGGACACCGCTTCGGCAATACAACCCTGCGCGCACGGGGCGGTCGTTTTTCCGGAATCACGCGCACGATCTCGGGAATGACGTCCCCGGCCCGGCGCACTACGACGGTATCGCCAATGCGCACGTCCTTGCGCGCGACGTCGTCCATGTTGTGCAAGGTGATGTTGCTGACTGTCACGCCACCCACGAACACGGGCGCGACGTGAGCGACGGGCGTGAGCGCACCGGTGCGCCCGACGTAGAACTGCACGTCGTTCACCACGGTTGTCGCCTCCTGCGCCGGAAACTTGTGCGCGATGGCCCAGCGCGGCGCACGCGCCACGAACCCGAGGTCGCGCTGCCAGTCGAGGCGATCGACCTTGTAGACGACGCCGTCGATGTCGTACGCGAGAGTGCTGCGGTGCTCGCCAATCCGGCCGTAGTACTCGAGGCAGCCGTCGACGCCATCGACCACCGTGGTTTCCGGACACGTACGCAGGCCGTACTCGCGCAGGGCGGCAAGGATTTCGCTGTGCCGCGGCGGCATCGTCCAGCCTTCGGTCGCACCTACGCCGTAGAAGAACAGGTCCAGCGAGCGCTGCGCCGTGATCGACGGATCGAGCTGCCGCAGGCTGCCGGCGGCGGCATTGCGCGGGTTGGCAAACGTCTTGTCGCCGCGCTCGGACTGGCGCAGGTTCAGCTTCTCGAACGACTTGCGGGTCATGAAGACTTCGCCGCGCGCCTCGAGCACCGGCGGCGGCTTGTTGCCTCGCAACTGCAGCGGCACCGAACGGATGGCACGCACGTTGACGGTGACGTCCTCGCCGCGTGAGCCGTCGCCCCGCGTCGCCGCCTGGATCAGCCGGCCCTGCTCGTAGCGCAGAGTGATCGCGAGCCCGTCGATCTTTGGCTCGGCCGAATAGGCTATGCGTTCGACGTCGAGGCGTGCACGCGCGCGGCGGTCGAAGTCGACGATGTCCTGCGCGCTGAAGGCGTTGTCGAGCGACAGCATGGGCACGGCGTGCACGACTTCGCGGAATTCACGCGAGGCCTGACCACCCACTCGCTGCGTGGGCGAATCAGGATCGGCCAGTTCCGGATGCGCGGACTCGATCTGCTTCAGTTCGAGCATCAAGGCGTCGAACTGTGCGTCCGAGACTTCCGGATCGTCGAGGACGTAGTAGCGGTAGTTGTGATTCTCGATCAGCTCGCGCAGTTCGCGGGCCCGTCTCGCCACCTCGCGGGACGTCGCCATGACCGGGCCTCAGGCCGAACCGGCGCCGCGCTCGAACTCGAGCGCTTCCTCGCGGAGCTTGCCCACACGCAGCGCAGTGAGCGGCGCTCCGCGTTCGTCGGTCAGCGAACCGCTCAGGTGCGTGGCCAGGGCCCGGGCCGAAAATATCAATTCGTCGAAGGCTTCGGCTGCCGGCACCGGACCGGGCAGCACCGCGAACAAGGCAACGCCGGGGTAGTACGTGGTCGGCATCGCCTCGATGTCGAATGTGCCGGGCTCGCGCAGGCTGGCGACGCTGTAGATTGGCCGGCCATCGTCATGCAGGTGGTGGAATATCTCGTAGCGACCGAATCCCAGGCCTTCTGCGCGCAACGCGGCAAGCAACTCCTTGCCGTCGAAGCGGGCAGGCGCCGAAGCCGTCACGCGGATCGCAATAATCTTCTGCGCCCTGCGCGGTGCCGGTGCTTCGCTGGGCGCGGTATGGGGCGGCTCGGCCGCTGCGACCGGGCGCGTGCTCAACGTCGGCTCGACACGCAACGTCGGTTCCGGCCGCAGCGTCGGCACCGAATCGGTTCGAGTCGAGGACAGGGTGGGCTCGCGCCGCCCGATCGCAGGGGTTTCGAACTCGCTCGCGTCGTCGAAATCGACGCGTCGCGGTTCCGGCGCGTCGAGCGCTTCGACTTCGTCCTGGCCGAAGCTTGGCTCGATGCGGCGCTCCGCACGAGCTTCGACGCGGAAAGCGGGTTCCTCGAAGTCGATGTCGACATCGGCATCGGCATCGGCATCGGCATCGCCATCGTCAGGCGGGATCGACACTTCAGTCTCGAAGCCTTTGGCGCCACCCGTGAAGACGGCGGGACGGCGCGAGCCTTCAGTCTCGCCTCGCCCTTGCCAGCGGGTACGCGTGCCCCACAGATACAGGCCGGCGATGAGCAAGACCCCGGCGGCGAGCAGAATCCAGCGCAGTTCGTTCATCGAGTCGCAGGCTTCCTGGCGTGACTCACATTGCCGCCATGCGCACGGCTTCGTCGACGTCGACGGCGACGAGGCGTGAGCAGCCGGGCTCGTTCATGGTAACGCCGAGCAGCTGATTGGCAAGTTCCATCGTCGTCTTGTTGTGCGTGACGAAAATGAACTGCACCTGGTCGGACATCTCGCGGACGATGTCGCAGAACCGGCCGACGTTGTTTTCGTCGAGCGGCGCGTCGACCTCGTCGAGCAGGCAGAACGGCGCTGGGTTGAGTTCGAAGATCGAGAACACGAGCGCAACGGCCGTGAGCGCCTTCTCGCCGCCGGAAAGCATGCTGATCGAGCTGTTCCGCTTGCCCGGCGGACGCGCCATGAT
>JBAVIQ010000281.1:0-2058 GCA_049687035.1 Steroidobacteraceae bacterium | reverse complement strand
ACAGGAACAGAGCCTTGTAACGCGCCGCCGCGGCGATGTTGCCCCCTCGCACAGTGATGCCGCCCGCCGTAGTCACGTTGAAGTCCCCGGCGTCACCGCCACCCGTTGCGTCGTCGTCCTCGGCCGTGCCGCTGCCGCTGGTGCATGCCGTGCCGGCGCCAGCCACCCCGACCCGGATCGAGCCGGCCACGTACGTCGTGTTGGCGGGAATCGCATCGGTCAGCACGATGGCATCGGCCTGCGACGCACCCGTGTTGTTGATGTCGACGCAGTACTCGATGACCGCACCCGGAATGGCTTTGGGATTGACCGCGCCATTGAAGGGGTCGCTGATGACGACCTGACTCTTGATCACCGTCAGCGCGGCCGTGACCACGTCGTACTCGTCGTCATCGCTGTGGCTGCCGTCGCGCACCAGGTCACCGGTCGTGTTAGGTGATCCAGCGGTGTCGCCGAACACGGTATCGACTACCAGTGCGGTGTCTCCGGCGGCGGTTTGCGTCGCATCGGCTCCGAGTGCACTCGCGCCACCGGAGTCGGCCGCGAACGCCCGCAACGTGACGCCGGCCTTGTCGCCGTTGACTTGCGAGACCGGAATATCGATCAGGACAAACACAGTGCGCGTCTGGTCCGGACCGAGTTCGTCGATGAACGTCGCCGTGTCGAGCGCAGGCTCGAAGACTCCGTTGCCGTTATCCACGAACACGCGCAGGTTTGACCCGTCGAAGTTATCGGTGCCGTTGAACGCCGTTCCCGCGCCCGCCGCGTCGTTGCTGGCCAGCAGGCGGAAATCCTGGACGCCGTTGGTCGTGTTGGTCACGGTGAAGGTGGTGACCCGATCGATCGAACCGGGTATCACGTTGGTCGCGGTGCCGCCGACCTCGGCGACTGTCAGGTTGATCCGACGGTCGACCAGGAAGTTCACGGTGTTGCTCGAGACGACGGGCTGGGCGACGCCGCCGACCGTGTAGCCGATGCTGGCGCTGTTGGCAACGTTAGTGCCCTGCAAGGTGCCAGCGGCCTGCGCCTGTGGCACACCCGCCAGCAGCAGGATCGCTGCCACGTATTTCAATTGGATCGGTCTCACTGTCATTGCTCCTGGGAAAAAATGGGTGCGCAACAGAATTGCGTGAGCTACTTCAGCCGGGCCTTGAAGGAAACCGTGCCGCCCGTGCCGGGCTGCAACGCGGTGTTCAAGATCCAGCGCACGTGCGTGACGTCCGCGGCCTGCGCCGGGCGCGATCTGCCATCGGCGTCAGTCACGGCAAGGCTGGTCAGCGGCCCGTACTGCTTGCCGCCATCGACGGAGACCTGGTTGACGGGTGCCGGGCCCAGCACCGCGACATATTCAAGTGCGGCCGGCACCGGATTCGTGATCGCGACGTTGTCGGCCGGCTTGTCGCCCGTGTTCCGATAGGCGATCACGTAGGACACTTCGGTGCCGGGCACGACCGTCGTGGCCGGAACGGTCTTGTGTTCGGGCTTGCCGTCCGCCCCGACAACCTCGATTTCCTGGAAAACCTGGTTGCTCAGTTGCACGCCGCCCGCCGCGTGAGCTGCGCCAAGCCACAAGAGCGCGCTTGCGGCCAGTGCGTAACCCAGTGAATTCTTCACCATGTTCAGTCCCCTTCTTGCTGATATCGAATTCAATTTCGGACTCCCGCGGACGTAACTTCCGCATGCGCGAGATTGTCCGGGAGCCGCTGGCTGCAGCGATGTGACAATAATCACGTTTTCGGCCTGACCCCGCCGACGGCTTCAGTGCAAGCGTGACGTGAGTTGCGGTTCTGAGGTCGGCCCGGAGCCGGACTTACGTGGCGCAGTGGATTCTCAGCCTCGGGCCAATGTCGCGACGCGATCATTGATCGCGCGAGGCAGACGCGAATGCAGTCCTGTGGCTCACTGTGCCCGCAGTGACGGCATCAAGGCAGTTGCACGAACTGCCGCCGACATGGGGTTTCGCTCTTGTTCGTGGGCGACTGGATGGTCGACAACAGGAGGCTGCTCAAGCCACTCGAGGACTCACAGGAGTGGGAGACTTTTCAGGCCAGACAGCAC
>JBAVIQ010000280.1:0-3388 GCA_049687035.1 Steroidobacteraceae bacterium | reverse complement strand
CGAGAACCTTGAAGACATCGAACTCGAGCAACTGCAGCGCACGCCGTTGCGGCGCCTGGCCGAAATGCCCGACCAGGGCACCCGCCGTAATCTGCAGGAAACACCCCATCTCGACGAACGGATCGATCTTCGAGAGATTCCGGATGACGTCCTGGTTACGCTCCGGGTGGGCAATGAGCGGCCTGATCCGTTGCTTCAGCAACCGCTCGACGAGCTTGTCCGCGCCCGGAGGAACATGGGTGTGCGGAAATTCCAGCAGGATGATCCTGTCGCCGTCCAGTTCGCCCAGGAACGGCACTTCGTTCTGGCTCAGCAGCGCGACGATGTCGGGCGACAGCCGTACTTCGGCCGCCATGCC
Organism: Steroidobacteraceae bacterium; assembly: GCA_049687035.1. Classification (GTDB taxonomy): domain Bacteria; phylum Pseudomonadota; class Gammaproteobacteria; order Steroidobacterales; family Steroidobacteraceae; genus RPQJ01. The sequence goes on along the minus strand of JBAVIQ010000280.1, from coordinate 3,030 downwards.
GATGTGCAGCGGTATGCGGGCCTTGCGCAATGCGAACCGGAAGTCCTTGAAGGCCTGCTCGATGGTGCTGCGCGTGTTCTCGTAGCGGCCCGGGTGGATGTGCGGCGTCATCACGGAATACGTAATGCCATCGGCCGCCGCGGCCTGCGCCAAGGCGAGCCCGTCGGCCAGGGTTGCCGCACCATCGTCGATGCCTGGCAGAAAATGACAGTGCAGGTCGATCATGCCCGGGACGGCCCCCTCGAATCGGGCCGCCTATGACTTCGAAGCATAGGGCTCGTAGTAGCCGCCATAGCCATAGTCACTGTATTTTTCGGCCTTGCGGGTGTCCAGCTGCGTGAGCACGATGCCCGTAATAGGCGCATTGACCCGATCGAGCAGACCCAGGCCGTTGCGGATTTGCGGCACCGTCGTCGCGTCCGACTTGACGACAAAGAGCACACAGTCGGCGTACTTCGAGAGCAAGGCCGCATCGCTCACCGGCAGGATGGGCGGGCAGTCGATGACGATGCGCGCATAGCTGTTGGCCAGCACCTTGAGCGCAGTGGCCATGCGGGGGGACGACAGGAGGTTCAGCGGATCGGGGGGGATGAACCCTGTAGAAACCACATCCAGGTTCGCGACACCCGTGCCGATCATGCATTCGCGGAGCCGGGCATGATCGGCCAGCAGCTCGGACAGGCCCGGAGCATCCCGCGGCAGCCCGATCATCTTGCCGATCGAGGGACGCCGCAGGTCTCCATCGATCAATAAGGTCTTCTCTCCACGCGCAAATGCCACCGCGAGGTTGAGCGCAACGATGGACTTGCCCTCACTTCCGATCGCGGAAGTGACCAGGATGATCTTGTGCGGTTTGTCCAGGTCATCGAGCGAGATGGCCGTCCGAATCGTGCGCATGGCCTCCGCGAAACGCGGATCGGTTTCTCTCGCCTGGTCGCTCTTGCCGATCGTGCTGGCCGCATCCAGGGCCTCGCCCTTGAGCAGCGGCACCATGCCGAGCAGGGGACGCTTGAGTTTTTCGTCGACATCCGCCGAACTCTTGACGGTGTTGTCGAGCGAGGCGAGCAGAAAGGCCACGCCGACGCCGAACAGCAGCGTCAGCAGCGTGGCGATGGTCACGATCCGGCCCTTGTTCGGCTTGGCAGGCAGGTGAGGTACCGCGGCGGGAACGACGATTCTCGCCTGCGCGTTCGTTAGATCGCTGGCCGCCGATGTTTCGCTCAGTCGTTTGAAGAATAGCTCGTAAACTTGGCGATTCGTGTCCACGGCCCGCTGCAGGCCCTCGAGCTTCGACTCCTTGCGGCCCACGTTCTGGTACTGCTGGCGGGCGCCATATAGCGCCGCCAGGATTGCGGCCTCCTCCGACTTCGCCGCCTCGTAGCGCTTCCTGATGCTTTCAGTGACGCTGCGGGCCTGGTTGTTGAGATTCTCGGTGGCCTGGTCCAGCTCGCCCTGGGCAGCGATCATCTTGGGATGCGACGGCCCGTAGCGCTTCTCCAACTCGGCCACCGTCTGTTGTGCAGCCGCCTGGGCTGCCTGGGCACGGCGCATGCCTTCGTCCGCGAGCAGGGCGGGAACACCCAGCAGGTCTTCCCCGCGTCCAGCCGCCGGCATGACCTGCAGGTAGGCAATCCTCGCCGAGGCGAGCGCTTGTCGCACTTCGAGCAGCCGGGCAGAAAGGTCGCTGATCTCCGCGGCAGGCAATGACTTGAGCCCCGCCACGTCGACGATCTGCTCCTGTTCCCGATACGCCTGCAGGCTGGCTTCGGAGGCCTGCAGTTCCTTGCGCAGGCTCTCGAGCCGAACTGCCATCCATTCGGTGGCGGACTTGGTTGCGTCCACACGCGCATCGAGCGTGCTCTCGATGTAAGCCTTGGCGTGCGCATCCGCGACCAAAGCCGCGAGTTTCGGATCGGCCGAATCGAACTGCACGCGCACGAGCTGCGTGTTGCGCACGGGTTCGATGGTCAACTTATGGAGGTAAGCCTCGACCACGCGCTCGCGCTCGCGCTCGTCCGGCTGCGACGGACTCGCTTGCTGCTGCATGCCGAAGGGCAACCAGGACCGCCAGTCGAGGTTGATGAGCGATGGCTTGTCCTCGGGCCTGAACTCGGGTTGCTTGATCAACCCGAGGCGATCCACGACAGTCTCGGCGATCGGCCGCGCACCCAGGATCTCATATTGGGTCCCAAGATAATCCTGGTTGCGCGTGTCGAGCCCGTAGACTTCCTCGATCGAGACGACATTGGCCTGCTGCGATTCGATCAGCAGCGTGGCGGATGCGCGGTAGATCGGTGTCATCCCGAACACGACCAGCGTGGTCAACAGGCCCACGGCCACGGCGAGCCCGAGAATGGACCACTTGCGCCGGTTGATGACGTTCCAGTAATGGCGCAGGTCGGTCGCGTCGCCGGCCTCCCAGTCGTCATCCGCCGGCATCGTCAACCTTCCCTGGTTCATCGCGGCACGCGACTAGAAAAAGCTCTGCTTCACGGTGATGATGTCGCCGGGAAAGACGGGATCGGAGAGTTCGACCGGCACCGCCTTGTGTTCCGGGTCGCTGGCGCGAATGACTTGGATCTTGCTGCGCGACGCCCGTTCCGTGAAGCCGCCGCCGAGTGCGATGGCGCGCTCGACAGTCAATTTCGGTTGGTACGGAATGCCGCCCGGCTTTTGCACCTCACCGTTAAGGAAGAATGGACGATATTCAGCGATGGATACCGTGACTGCCGGGTCAGCGAGGTACGAACCCTTGAGGCCACGCGTAACGAGCTGCTCCAGTTCGGCGACGGTGCGGCCTTCTACCACCAGCTCCCCGAGAAAGGGATAGTTGAGCCGGCCAGTGTCGTTGAGCCGAAAGTCCATGCTGAGATCTTCTTCGCCAAAAACCTTGATGATGATCTGATCGCCCGGGCCGCGCCTGTAGTCGCTGTCCATGGACTGGGCGAGCGCGGCGGCGGCCGCCAACCACACGAGAAGAAAAAAAATCGGCCGGGACATAAACCGGAACATCAAAAGGTAATCCAAGCC
>JBAVIQ010000279.1:0-5879 GCA_049687035.1 Steroidobacteraceae bacterium | reverse complement strand
CGTCGGAGGTGTTGGAAGCGACTTCCTTCACCATCTGCGCGCCCATGTTCTCGAACTTGTCCTTGAGCTCGATTTCCTTCGCGACCGACACGCCGTCCTTGGTGACGGTGGGGGCGCCGAAGCTCTTCTCGAGCACCGCATTGCGGCCCTTGGGGCCGAGCGTCACCTTGACCGCATTTGCCAGGATGTTGACGCCGCGGAGCATGCGGGTGCGGGCGTCATCGCTGAAACGTACTTCTTTTGCTGCCATGTCTGTGTTCTCCGATTACTTCTCGATGACTGCCATCACGTCTTCTTCACGCATGACGAGGTATTCCTCGCCATCGACCTTCACTTCGGTACCGCTGTACTTGCCGAAGAGGATGTGGTCGCCGACCTTGATGTCGAGCGCGCGAACGTTGCCGTTCTCGAGGATCTTGCCCTTGCCCACGGCGACGACCTTGCCGCGGATCGGCTTCTCGGCGGCGCTGTCGGGGATAACGATGCCGCCCGGCGAGCGGGTCTCGGCGTCGAGCCGCTGGATGATCACGCGATCGTGGAGCGGACGAATCTTCAACTTGTCTGCCATTGCTGCAAACTCCGTGCTGCTTTGTTCAGCCGTTTAGGGGGGAAGTCGGGATCGCGCAATTGTTAGCACTCTCCCGATACGGCTGCTAATAATAGGCGGACCGAGCCGCTTTTCAAGGGGAACGTGGGGTCGGCGCAACGTTTCGGACCCCGCCGGGGTCGCTCGCAGACCCGGCTCGAGCGATCTAACGTATTGTTTTTATTACTTAATACGGTCATTTCCACCGCGGTGGCAGTGGCTCGCCGACCCGGTCAAGCGATTGCGATTGATTCTTGAGCAGAATCACGCAACGGCCGTGAACGTCGTCCCGGCGAGCCGGTCCATGTATCGTTCGCGCTCGCACCGACGCCACCCGACGGACTCACCATCTCATGTCATTGATCGCCGCCCTGCCGGTCCGCCGGTGCCTGCGCCTGCTGGCGCTGCTGCTGCCGCTCTTTGCGGCCGCACGTCCGGGCCTGGCCGCCGACGAAGACTTCCTCCCCGTGCGCTCGGCATACAAGGTGGCAGTTTCGGCCGAGCCGGATGAACTGGTGGTCCGGTTCGATATCGCTCCCGGCTATTACCTCTACCGCGACCGGCTCGGTTTCGAAGCGGCAACGCCGGGCGTCACGCTCGGCCAGGCGAGCCTGCCCGTCGGGCTCGACCACGAGGACGAATTCTTCGGCAAGCAGGTCATCTACCGCGACGATGCGCAGATCGGCGTGCCGGTCACCTTCAGCAGCGCGCCACAGGACTTCGACGTCAAGGTGAAGCTGCAGGGCTGCGCCGATGCGGGCCTCTGCTACCCGCCGCAGACCTGGACTTTGCGCGTGACCTGGCCCAAGGGTGTCGCCGGGACTCCGCCGGTTCCCGCCGCTGGCACCACGCCCGCGAAGAGTGGCGGCTTCAACCTGCGCTCGCTGCTCGGCAGCGGCGCGAAGTCCGATGCGGACTTCCTGCCCGCCGACCAGGCTTTCGTGTTCTCGACGGAGAGCTCCTCGCGCGACCGCGTACGGCTGCGCTGGGACATCGCCGACGACTATTACCTCTATCGCGACAAGGTCACGGTCAAGACGACCGCGACCGGCGTGCAGCTCGGCAGCGTGTCGATCCCCGGTGGTGAACAGAAGCACGACGAGTACTTTGGCGAACAGGTCGTCTTCCACGACCAGATGCTCGCCGACGTGCCGGTTGTCGCCGCGGCGGGCATCACCGAGGTGCCACTCGAGATCACTTACCAGGGCTGCGCCGATGCCGGCCTCTGCTACCCGCCCATCAAGAAGACCGTGGTCGTGAAGCTGGCATCGACGGCGGTCGCCGCGGCTGCGGACGGCGCTCCGAAACCCATGCGCTCGGAGCAGGACCTGCTCGCCGACAAGATCCGCGACGGCAACCTGCTCGCGGTGCTGGCGACGTTCTTCGGCTTCGGCCTGCTGCTCGCCTTCACGCCCTGTGTGCTGCCGATGGTGCCGATCCTGTCGGGCATCATCGTCGGCGCGGGCGGCGGCAAGCCAGTCCCGCGCAGCCGCGCGTTCGCGTTGTCGGTTGCCTACGTGCTCGGCATGGCACTCACTTATACGATCGCGGGCGCGGCCTTTGCGGCCGCCGGCCAGCAGGCGCAGGCGTTCTTCCAGAAGCCGTGGATGATCGTGCTGTTTACCGCCCTGTTCGTGTGGCTCGCGCTCGGCATGTTCGGGCTCTTCAACCTGCAGGTGCCCGGCTGGCTGCAGGAGCGCGTCTCGCGCATCAGCGACAGGCAGCAGCAGGGAACGCTGATCGGCACCGCGATCATGGGCGCGCTGTCGTCGCTGATCGTGACGGCCTGCGTCGCGCCGCCGCTGGTCGCCTCGCTCGCGGTGATCGGGCAGAGCGGTGACGTATTCCGCGGCGGTGCTGCGCTGTTCGCGATGAGTCTTGGCATGGGCGCGCCGCTGCTGCTCGTTGGCGCGTCGGCCGGCGAACTCCTGCCGCGTGCGGGCGCCTGGATGGACACCGTCAAGCAGGTGTTCGGCATCATGATGCTGGGCGTGGCGATCTGGATGCTGAGCCGCATCCTGCCCGGTCCGGTCACGCTGGCACTCTGGGCGGCGCTCGCCTTCGTCACCGGTTACTGGCTGCTGCTGATGGGCGACCGCGATCAGAACCGCGGCGCGACCGTAGTCCGTCGCGGGTTCGGCGCGCTGACAGCGATCTACGGCGTGCTGATGCTGGTCGGCGCGCTTTCCGGGCGCAGCGATCCGTTGCAGCCGCTGGCCGGTGTGGTCGGCATGCCTGCGGGTTCGCCCGGTGCAACCGCCTCGGGCCCGGTCCAGGCCGGGGCGCACTTCAAGCGGATCAAGAGCGTCACCGACCTCGATGCCGCGATCGCTGCCGCGAATGCCGCCGGCAAGACCGTGATGCTCGATTTCTACGCAGACTGGTGCGTGTCCTGCAAAGAGATGGAGAAGTACACGTTCCCCGAATCGTCCGTGCAGGCCGCGCTCGCGAACACCGTGCTGCTGCAGGCCGACGTCACGGCCAACGACGACGCCGACCAGACGCTGATGCAGCGCTTCGGCATCCTCGGCCCGCCGTCGATCCTGTTCTTCGGTCAGGACGGCGCCGAAAAGCCGGACTACCGCGTCGTGGGCTTCAAGCCGGCGGACGAATTCGCAACGCACGTCCAACAGGCATTCGCGGGCCAGCCGCAATGAACAGCCGCACGCTCATCGTCATCGCGGCACTGGCCGGACTCGCCGGCGCTGCCGGCTACTACCTGGTCGTGAAGCCGCGCGCGACTGCCCCGGCCGTCGTCGAGACTCCGGCGCCGGCAACCCTCGAGCCTGCGGCCGCACCGAAGTTGCAGCTCGCTGCCGTCATTCCCGAGTTCAAGCTGGCCGACCGCGAGGGCGTCCCGCGCTCGTTGAAGGATGACTGGCAGGGCAAGGCGCTGATCGTCAATTTCTGGGCGACCTGGTGTGCGCCGTGCCGCCGCGAGATTCCCCTGCTCAATAAGCTGGCGGCGGATCGCGCTGGGGAGAACTTCCAGGTCGTCGGCGTCGCCATCGACTTCCGCGACAAGGTCCTCGACTACGCCAAGCAAATGCAGATCGACTACCCGCTGCTGATCGGGGAGCAGGACGCACTCGACGCGGCTGCAGCCTTCGGCGTCGACGCGGTTGGCCTGCCGTTCACTGTCTTCACCGACACCGGCGGCCGGGTGATCGCCCTGCACATGGGTGAGTTGACCGCTGACGAGGCTGCCATCATCCTAGGGGCCGTCGGCGAGGTGAATACGGGCCAGGTCGATCCCGCCCAGGCCCGCCAGGCCATCGCCGCCGCCCTCGCGGCACTGCCGCCCGAGCCGGAACAGAAAAGCGGCGGATAGGCCCGGATACGACGCGATCTCCGGCGAACCGGAACAGAAATCTGTCGCCAATTGGCGACAGATGGGGGTAGACTGCGCGCCCAACCACGCCTCCACCTGCCGAAGGCCATGGCGCACATCCTGCTTCTGAACGGACCCAACCTGAACCTGCTCGGCAGTCGCGAGCCTGGCATGTATGGCCAGATCACGCTCGAGCAGATTCATGCGCGCGCGACGAAGCTGGCCGCGGAGTTTGGACATAAGCTGACGGCGCTGCAGAGTAACGCGGAAGCCGAACTGATCGAATGCATCCACCAGGCGCCGGACAGCCACGTCGCCTTCATCGTCTTCAACCCGGCGGGCTTCACGCACACGAGCGTCGCGCTCCGTGACGCGCTGCTGGCGGTCAAGATTCCATTCATCGAGGTCCACCTGAGCAACGTGCACGCGCGCGAAACGTTCAGGCACCACTCCTACTTTTCCGACATCGCGGTCGGGACCATCACGGGTCTCGGCGCCGTCGGTTACGAACTGGCGCTGCGCGCCGCCAGCCAGCAACTCGCCGCTGGCAAACCCGGCAACGCGCCGCTGCCCAACTGATTCGCGATCCGGGGGGGATCACACCAAGATGGATATCCGCAAGGTCAAGAAGCTGATCGAACTGCTCGACGAAACCGGCGTTGCCGAGATCGAGATCAAGGAAGGCGAGGAATCGGTCCGCATCAGCCGGAACCCGACTGGCGGCACGTTCGCGATGATGCCGCAGCACATGATGTACGGCCCGCCCCCTGCGCAGCCGGCTGCACCGGCCGCGGCCGCCGTTACGCCCGCGGCCGCCGCAGCAGCAGTAGCCGCTGCCGCCGCCGTGACTGCGGGCCAGACCGTCACGGCGCCGATGGTCGGCACGTTCTATTCGGCTCCGGCGCCGGGCGCCAAGCCGTTCGTCGACATCGGCTCGGAAGTGAAGTCGGGCGACGTGCTCTGCATCATCGAGGCCATGAAGATGATGAACCAGATCGAGTCGGACAAGGCAGGGCGCATCGTCTCCGTGCTGGCGAAGAACGGTGAACCGGTCGAGTTCGGCCAGCCGCTCTTCGTCATCGAATAACCGGGCACCGCCCAGATGCTCGAGAAAGTCGTCATCGCCAACCGCGGCGAGATCGCACTTCGAATCCTCCGCGCTTGCCGTGAACTCGGCATCAAGACCGTGGCCGTGCATTCCACGGCCGACCGCAACCTCAAGCACGTGCTGCTTGCGGACGAGACGGTCTGCATCGGCCCGCCGAATTCGCGCGACAGTTACCTCAGCATGCCCGCGATCATCAGCGCGGCCGAGGTCACGGATTCAGTCGCGGTCCATCCGGGCTACGGCTTCCTGTCCGAGAACGCGGACTTCGCCGAACGTGTCGAGAAAAGCGGGTTCAAGTTCATCGGCCCGCGCCCCGAAACCATCCGCCTCATGGGCGACAAGGTCTCGGCCATCAAGACGATGAAGGCCGCGGGTGTGCCCTGCGTGCCGGGCTCCGACGGCCCGCTCAGCCAGGATCCCGACGAACTCTTCCGCATCGCGAACGACATCGGCTATCCGGTGATCATCAAGGCGTCGGGCGGCGGCGGCGGCCGCGGCATGCGCGTCGTGCACAGCGATGCGACGCTGCTCCATGCCGTGGGCGTGACCAAGGCAGAGGCGCTCGCGGCCTTCGCCAACGACCAGGTCTACATGGAAAAATTCCTGGAGAAGCCGCGCCACATCGAGTTCCAGGTGCTCGCCGACCACTACGGAAACGTGATCTGCCTCGGCGAGCGCGACTGCTCCATGCAGCGCCGCCACCAGAAGGTGGTCGAGGAGGCGCCCGCACCGGGCCTCACGGCGAAGCAGCGCAAGTCCATGAGCGAGCGGGTCGGGTCGGCGTGCTCCGACATCGGCTATCGCAGCGCCGGCACGCTCGAGTTCCTGTACCAGGAAGACGAGTTCTACTTCAT
>JBAVIQ010000278.1:0-2579 GCA_049687035.1 Steroidobacteraceae bacterium | reverse complement strand
CAGCACGACGACCAGCGCCTGGCGCCGGCCTTTCTGCACGTCGAGGTTGCTCAAGGCCTCATCCAGCTTCCGGGCAACAAAAAAGCCACTTCATGCCGGTTGGCCGGCCACGGGTGGCGTTGAGATCCGTTACCCGGGCCAGCTCACGCTGAAGCGCGGCTTCCGGAAAGGCGCGGAAGTATAGGGGCCTTTTTGCAGTGCTTCAAATCCGCATCTGCCACTGCGCGGCGCGCGGGAAGGGGTCAGGAGATGGGGAGGAAGGGGTTAGGGGACAGGGGTTAAGGGATAGTCGGAACGCCGCTTGATGCAGTTGATTCATCCGGTCAAATGGCGACCAAGATCACTACTTCAGATTGGGAAGCACGGCTTTACTATCCATGAACTCCTAAAATATAAGCACTGGCGCATTAATTACAGAAGCTACTTAATGTGAGCCAGGATCCCGTCCAGCTCGTCGAGGCTGTTGTACGCGATCACGAGCTTCCCCTTGCCGGTCAGCGCGTGCTGCAGCGAGACCTTGGCGCCCAGCTTGTCCGCCAGATCCTGTTCAAGTCGGGTGATGTTGGGGTCGGGCCGCGGGTCGTCCGCGTCGTCCTTGCGATTGGCCTTGTCGCCGTGGGCCAGCATTCGCTTCACGAGCGCTTCGGTCTCGCGGACCGAAAGACCCTTCTTGGCAACCAGCGCACCGACCTCGGACTGCTGCCGCGCCTGCGGCAACCCGAGCAGCGCCCGGGCGTGCCCCATCTCGAGCTGCCGGTGCTCGACCAGCGTCTTCACTTCGTCGGTGAGCTCGAGCAGGCGCAGGAGATTACTGACGGCGGCACGCGAGCGGCCGACGGCATCGGCGGCTTGTTGATGGGTGATGCCGAACTCGCGGATCAACCGGTCGAGCGCGCGGGCCTCCTCGAGCGGGTTCAGGTTCTCGCGCTGGATGTTCTCGATGAGCGACATCGCGACCGCGGCTTCGTCGGGCACGATGCGGACGACGGCCGGGATGTCGTGCAGGCCGGCCATCTGGGCGGCCCGCCAGCGACGCTCGCCTGCGATGATCTCGTAGCGGATCGGCTCGCCGGTTTTCTGCGCGGCAAGCGGACGCACCACGATCGGCTGCACGACGCCCTGGGCGCGGATCGAGTCGGCGAGTTCCTGCAGGCTCTCGGGACGCATGTCGAGGCGCGGCTGGTAGCGGCCCCGTTGCAGCAGGTCGACCGGGATGCGCGCCAGTTCTTCATCGCGCGGCGCGGCCGTGCCCCTGGCCGGCGCAGCGGCCTGCGTGGAAGACGTGACGGTTGCGCCGACCGCCGTTGCGGGAATCGGGGCGTGCGCCGGCGTGACGGAACCGAGCAGAGCCTCGAGGCCCCGTCCGAGGGAGGGTCGCTTTGTTGCCATAGCGGACTATTATGCCGCCCGCGTCGCGAGGGCGCAGGAAACCCCGCTGAATCGGGTTCGAGCCGGAGATTCTCATGCGTCCTGTTGCCGCCCTGCTGCTGGGTGGACTGATCAGTTGTTGCGGCAGCGGTGGCACGGCCTCGGCGCAGGCCACCGAGACCTCACAGGCCGTTGAATCACTGGCGGATTCCGTGCGTCGGGACGATGCGCCGGTCCAGCCGGGACACGCCATGGATTCCCCGTCAGTGTTGTTCGCTGCCGGTGTGTTCGCGCTGGTCGAGGCCTACGACTACCCCTACAGCGTCGGCGTGACCTATGTCGCGCGGCCGCTGACGACGTGGCGCCTGGCGCCCGGCGCGGGTTTCGCAATAGGGCCCGACGGCATCGCCTTCATGTACGTGGACGTGCGCCGCGACTTCGCGCTGGGCGAACGCTGGTATGTCACGCCCAACCTCTCGAGTGGATGGTTCATCAACGGCGACGTCATCGGTCCGCACGATCACCTGGAATTCCAGACCGGCATCATGTTTGCGCGGCGCTTCGACAACGGGCTGCGGCTCGGGCTTGCCGGCCTGCACATTTCAAACGGCGGGCTGGAACATCCAAACAACGGTACGGAAGCCGTGCTGCTGACGCTGCAACTCCCTCTGCGGCTGAAGCAGCAGAGGTGAGGGATCACCCTTCTTCTTCGGGCTCGGGTGCCGGTCCCGCCAGCGCTTCTTCTTCGCGCCGGATCATCTCGCCGGCGAGCGCGAGGTACGCAAGTGCGCCGCGCGAATCCTTGTCGTGGAACAGCACGGCCTTGCCGAAGCTCGGCGCTTCCGCGAGCCGCACGTTGCGCGGAATCACCGTGCGGAACACCTTGTCGCCGAAGTGCATCAGGAGCTGGCCCGACACTTCGTTCGAGAGGTTGTTGCGCGGGTCGTACATCGTGCGCAGGATGCCTTCGAGCACGAGGTCGGGATTCACGCTCGCGCGGATCTGCTCGACCGTGTTCATCAGCGCCGAGAGGCCTTCGAGCGCGTAGTACTCGCACTGCATCGGCACGAGCACGCTGTCGGCCGCGACCAGCGCGTTGAGTGTCAGCAGGTTCAGCGCCGGCGGGCAGTCGATGATGATGACGTCGTAGTTGTCGCGGACCGGCTTCAGCGCATTCCGCAACCGCACCTCGCGGCCGATCATGCTCATCA
>JBAVIQ010000277.1:0-15522 GCA_049687035.1 Steroidobacteraceae bacterium | reverse complement strand
GCCGACCACCTTGCCAGTCGGCAGGTAACCCACATGCGCCCGGCCGATGATGGGCGCCATGTGGTGCTCGCAATGCGATTCGAACTCGATGTCGCGCAGTACGACCATCTCGTCGTAGCCCGCGGTTTCCTCGAACGTGCGGCGCAGGTAATCCTTCGGGTCGATGCCGTAGCCCGAAAACCAGTCTGTGTAGGCGTCGACGACGCGCTGCGGGGTATCGAGCAGGCCTTCGCGACTGGGGTCTTCGCCGGCCCAGCGCAGCAGCGTGCGCACGGCCTCTTCGGCCGAGGTTCGGCTGACCTTGTTGCGCTCCAGCAAGGGAGCGTCGCTATTCCTGCCGTTGGTTGCCATCAACAGCTTGTTTCGGCGGGGCTTCGATTTCGGATGCAAGGCCATGGTCACTCTCCCTCTGTGCGCGACCGGGGCTGGCGGCGCCAGCGCAGCAGCAGCACGAAACCCGCCACCATGCCGCCCAGGTGCGCGAAATGCGCCACGCCCTGGCCCGACCCGGTGACGCCCAGATACAACTCGAGCAAGCCATAGAGCGTGACGAACAGCCACGCCGGCATCGGAATCGGCGGGAACAGCAGCATGATGCGCCGCTGCGGGTAGGCCATGCCGAACGCCAGCAACAGGCCGAACACGCCGCCGGAGGCGCCCACGGTGGGGATGGGCTGCATCTCGACATTGCTCAGTACGAGCAACTGCGCCAGCGCCGCGCCCACCACGCAGACGAGGTAGAACGTGACATAGCGCCGGCTACCGAGCAGGCGCTCGACTTCGCCGCCGAACATGTACAGCGCAAACATGTTGAAGAACAGGTGGGTGAGGCTGCCGTGCAGGAAGCCGTAGGTCAGCACCTGCCAGACCTGGAACGACGGTGCGCCCGGAAATTGGGCCGAGGCCGGCGGCCAGAGGGCGAACGGCCGCAGCAGCAGGTCGCCAGTGAGGTACTGGACTGCGAAGATGGCGACGTTGATGAACAGCAGGACCCGCGTGGCGGGGGGCATCGAAGCACTCATGGGCGCATCCTAGCCCAATCGAGTGGCGAGGGCCCCCGGCACCGTGTAGGTTGCGCGGCGCTACGGAGAGACAGGTTCAACATGCAGTCATTGCAACCCATCCGTTCTGTGTTCTGGGCCCTCCTGGCCCTGGCAGGCGCTGTGGTTGCCCGGGCGGACGCGCCGCCGGCACCGGTCACGGTGACGTACGGGAGCCTCGTATTCACGCCCTGCACGCTGTCGCAGGCCGGGCAGGCACAGACCGTGCCGGCGCGCTGTGCAAGGCTGCGGGTTGCGGAAGATCGATCCAGCGCCAACGGCCGCACGATCGAGCTCGCGATCGCCTGGGTGTCAAGTACCGCGAAGTCCCCGGCCAGGGACCCGGTCGTCCTGCTCGCGGGCGGCCCGGGCCAGTCTGCCCTCGAAGCCTTTCCGACCGTCTACCCGGCATTCCGCGACATCCTGCGCCAGCGCCATGTCTTGCTCGTAGACCAGCGCGGCGTCGGCAAGTCGAACCCACTGGAGTGTCCCGCGACGCTGAACGACGAGGCGCTGCAATTGCTTGATACGGCGGGCGTCGACGAGGCGCGCCGGCTGACGGCCGCCTGCCTGCAGGAACTCGGGCCGAACGTCGATGTCCGCGCCTATACGACCAGCGCGTACATCGCCGACCTCGAAGACGTTCGCCGTGCGCTGGGCGTTGCACAGTTCAACCTGGTCGGCGCGTCGTACGGCACGCGCGTCGGGCTCGAATACCTGCGCCGCCATCCCGCGTCGACGCGAACGGTCGTGCTCGACTCCGTCGTGCCACCGAGCCTCGCCCTCGGCAGCGAGCATGCGAAGAACCTCGAGGCGGCCGTCGACTCTCAGTTTGCACGCTGTACCGCGGACGCGGAATGCGCGAAGCGCTTTGGTTCGCCACGTGCGCGTCTGCATGAACTGCTGCAGCGGCTGCACGAGCAGCCGCAGCAAGTCACGTATCGCGACCCGCTCACGAACGAGCTGCGTGAGGACGAGTTCACCGCGGTCTCGCTCGCGTCGGTCGTGCGCTTCTATTCCTATGCGCCGCAGTTGTTCGGCATGCTGCCGATGCTGCTCGCCGAAGCTGCCAGCGGCCAGTTCGCAAACCTGATGGCCCAGTCACGCATGATGGAGCAGCTGATCGGCGAGCAGATCAACGTGCCGCTGCAACTGTCGGTCATGTGCACGGAGGACGCGCCCGGGATGCGGGCTGATCCGGCCGACGCCGCCACCATTCTCGGCACTGAGTTCGTCGACTACACGCTGGCGCAATGCGCAGTCTGGCCGCGTGGCACGATGCCGAGAGATTTCCACGATGCCGTCAAGTCCGATAAGCCGGTGCTGCTGTTGTCCGGCGAACTGGATCCGGTGATGCCGCCGCGGTACGGCGATGAAGTTCAGCGGACACTGTCGAATTCGCGGCATTTCGTCTTCCGCGGCCAGGGTCACAGCGTGATGGGCGTGGGTTGCGGACCACGGCTTGTCGCGGAGTTCATTGCTGCAGCCGATGCGCAGGCGCTCGATGGCAAGTGCCTGGACCAGCTGCAGTACTCGCCGCCGTTCGGCGGCTCGTACGGTTGGGAACCGTGATGGCCTGGACGGCGCCCGCATGATTCGCGTCGAAGGACTGCGCAAGAGCTTTCAAACCCGCACCGGCCGGGTTCAGGCCGTCGACGGCGTCAGCTTCGATGCGGCCGATGGGCAGATCACCGGGTTGTTGGGCCCCAACGGCGCCGGCAAGACCACGACTTTGCGGATGCTCTACACGTTGATGTCGCCCGATTCGGGCCGCGTGCTCGTGGACGGCCTCGATGCGGCCATCGAGCCCACCCGCGTGCGCGAGCATCTCGGCGTGCTGCCCGATGCACGCGGCATCTACAAGCGGTTGACCGCGCGCGAGAACATTGCCTACTTCGGCGCGCTGCAGGGTCTCGACGATCGCCTCATCGCAGAGCGCACCGCACGGCTGGTGTCGGCACTCGACATGCGCGACTTCATCGACCGTCGTGCCGAGGGTTTCTCGCAGGGGCAGCGCACCAAGACTGCGATTGCACGTGCGCTGGTGCACGCACCACGCAACGTGCTGCTCGACGAGCCTAGCAACGGCCTCGATGTGATGACCACGCGCTCGCTGCGCAACTTTCTGCTCGAGCAGCGTGCCGAAGGCCGCTGCGTGCTGTTCTCGAGCCACATCATGCAGGAGGTCGCGCGGCTCTGTGACCGGATCGTCGTCATTGCGCACGGGCGCGTCGTGGCCGACGGTACTTCGGACGAACTCCGCGAGGCCACCGGCTGCGCCAATCTCGAGGACGCCTTCGTCAAGGCGATCGGCTCGGACGAGGGGTTATTCGCATGAGGGCGCTGTGGATCGTCCTGCGCAAGGAGTTGCTCGACGCGTTCCGCGACCGCCGCATGATGCTGGTCGCGTTCGTCGTGATTCCACTGGCGATTCCGCTGGTGCTGGCGGGCACCAACGCACTCAGCGAACGCAAGCAGGCCCGGCAGCTCGAAGGACCGCTGGAGCTGCCGGTGATCGGCGCGGAGCGCGCACCGAACCTCGTCGCCTGGCTGCAGTCACACAACGTGCAGGTACTGCCCGCGCCACGGGATGCCGACGCGGCCGTGCGCACGCAGGAGCGCGACGTCGTCCTGCGCATCGACGAGCAGTACGGTGAGGACTGGCGTGCCGGCCGGCCCGCGAGCGTCGAGGTGATCTTCGACAGCTCGCGTCCACTGGCTTCCGGCGCGACGGTGTCGCGACTGGGCGGCCTGCTCGACGGTTACGGCAGCACCGTCGGTACGCTGCGGCTCGTCGCCCGCGGCATCCACCCCGCGGTTGCCAACCCGTTGCAGGTCGGCACGCGCGATGTAGCCACGCCCGAGGCACGATTCGACCTGTCGCAACAGATCCTGCCGTACCTGCTGCTGCTGCTGGCATTCATCGGCGGTATGCAGCTGGCGATCGATGCAACCGCAGGCGAGCGCGAGCGGCAGTCGCTCGAACCGCTGCTTGCCACACCCGTCTCGCGCGAGTCGATCATCGGTGCGAAGATTCTTGCGACGGCCGTGTTCTCGCTGCTGTCGATCGCCGTAACGCTCATCGCGTATCGCCTGGTGTTCGCCGTCGTGCCGTCGCGTGGCATGGACGCGTCCTTCGATCTCGGGCCCGCCGGACTGGTGCAACTGTTCCTGATCATCCTGCCGATCGTGCTGCTCGGCGCGACCGTGCTCACTGCGCTGGCTGCGTTCGCGCGCAGCTACCGCGAGGCGCAGGGCTACCTGCCGCTGCTGATGTTCCTGCCGATGATCCCGTCGCTGGTGCTGATGGTCGCACCGGTGAGGACTCAGCTCTGGATGTTGGCCGTGCCTTTCCTGAGCCAGAACCAGATGATCCTGCGCGTGCTGCGCGCGGAAAAAATCCGCGCGCTCGACTGGGTTGTCAGCCTCGGCGCGTCATTTGCGGTGGTGGCCGTCGTCTGGTTCATCGCGGCGCGGCTCTATCACCGCGAACAGCTCGCCACCTCGTCCTGACCTGTCAGTTTCAGCAGTTCGCCGGCCCACGCCAACACGGCGGATTCAGCCGGGTGAAACCCGTCGCGTGCGAAATCACCGGGCGGTACGGTCTCCGGAAAGAAGTGGCAGTAGGTTCGCGGTCGCCCCGCGAGGGCGTCGGCCGCTGCCTGCTGCAAGTCGCGAGCCTGGGCGCCCAGCAGCGAGTTGAGCGGCGCGGGCAGGGCGGGGAAGCATTCGAGCGGCGGCACGCCGGCGAACAGGAAGGCCGACGCGGGCGCGTGCTCCCGCAGCCGCTCGTGGATGCCCGCGACATTGCGGCCGAAGGCACCCGGGGTCACGCGCCGTGTCACGTCGTTCACGCCCACCGAGATGAGGTAAAGGTCGCCTGTGGGCACCGTTGGCACCAGTTCGCGCAAGACCGACGCGGAGGTTGCGCCGTTGCGGCCCCGGACCTGCCACTCGACGGGACGTTGCGTGCGCGCATGCAGCAATCGCGCGTAGGCAGCGGTCAGTGAATCCCGCAGCTGCTGCACCCCAGTGCCGGCGATGATTGAATCGCCGACGCCTATGATCCGCAGCGCATCCGGGCCGTCTGCGCCAATGCGGCCTGATTCGCCTTGCGGCGGGGCGAGTCGCGGCGTCGCCAGCAGCACGCGCAGCGCCTGCAGGAACGCGACGGGTGGCAGGCGTGTGGTCACGCGCCGCTACCAGCCGATGCCGTAATCCTCGCCGTGATTGCTCGAGCCGCCCCAGAACGTGCCGTTCTCCGGGTCGATCATGATCGCGTTGATCGGGCCCGAGGTGCGCGCCTCGAACTCGGGCTTGTAGCCGCGCGCGATCAGCTCCTTCGTGACCCATTGCGGCATCGACGAGTTGAGCACGATGCGTCCTGGCTGCGATTCATGCTGGTCGAACGAGGCCTTCATCTGGTAGCTGTTGAAGTTGGCGGCCTCGGCGGCTTCCTGTGGCGTCATGCCGAACTCCTGCACGTTCAGCAGGAACTGCAGCAGGTTCTGGTCCTGCGAGTCGCCGCCCTGCACGCCGAATGCGAGCCATGGTTTGCCGTGCTTGAGCGCGAGGCTCGGTGTCAGCGTGACGCGCGGGCGCTTGCCCGGCGTCACCACGTTGAAGGGATTCTCGGCCGCATCGAGCACGAACGACTGCATGCGCTGGCTCAGACCGATGCCGGTGTGGCCGGCGATCGTCGCCGGCACCCAGCCGCCGCTCGGCGTCACCGACACCAGCCAGCCGTTCGCATCGGCGGCCATGACGGTGGTGGTGCCGCTCTTGAAGCCCGCTGCAAAGTCCGCGAGCTGCTGGGCGGTGAGCTCGGGCCTGTCCAGCGCTTCGAGCGCCGCCTTGCGCTGCCGCTGCAACTGGTCGGCATACGGATTCTTGCCGTCCTGGAACGGGTACGGATCGCCGGGCCCTGCGTTCGCGTCGTTGCGATCCATGCGGATCGTCGCGGCGCGCTGCTTCGCGTATTCCTTCGACAGCAGGCCTGTGGTGGGTTCGGCTGGGGCGAAGCGCGGGTCGCCGTAGTAGAAGTCGCGGTCGGCGAAGGCGAGATTCATCGCCTGGTAGACGGTGTGGATGTAGTTCGCGCTGTTGTAGCCCATCGCGCGCACGTCGAAGTTCTCAAGGATGTTCAGCGACTGCAGCAGCGCCGGGCCCTGTGTCCACACGTCGAGCTTGTAGACGTCCACGCCGCGGTAGTTCGTGCTGAGCGGCTCTTCGACCAGCGGCCGCCACTGCGCGAGGTCGTCGAGCGTGATCAGGCCGCCCTGTTCCTGTACGCCGCGCACGAATTCCTGCGCGATGTCGCCACGGTAGAAGCGGTCGTAGGCTGCCTGCAGCGCGTCCTTGCGGGTCCTGCCGGCCGTGAGCGCCTGTTGCTCGGCTTCGACGAGCTTGCGCAGTGTCGCTGCGAGATCAGGCTGGCGGAAAATCTCGCCGGCGCGCGGGGCTTCGCGCGCCGAGCCAAGGTGCGGCAGCATTACCTGCTTCGAGTACGGCCATTCCTTGAGCTTTTCTTTCCAGCGCTCGATCAGGTCGGCGGTTTCGCCGTCGATCGGGTAGCCGTCCGCGAGTTCGATGGCCGGGGCCAGCACTTCGGCGAGCGACAGCGTGCCGTATTCCTGCAGCATCAGGATGATGCCGCCGGGCGTGCCCGGCGTAACGGCCGCCAGCGGGCCGTAGGCGGGCGGGTACTTGTAGCCCTTGCCCTTGAAGAACTCAGGTGTGGCACCCGTGGGAGCCATGCCAAGGCCGTTGATCGCAATGACCTTCTTCGTGCGCGGATCGTAGATGAGGGCCTGGGTCTCGCCGCCCCAGCTCAGCACGTCCCACATCGTGGATGTCGCCGCGATCATTGCGCAGGCGGCATCGACCGCGTTGCCGCCGCGCTGGAACATCATCGCGCCTGCCGTCGCGCCGAGCGGCTTACCCGTGATGGCCATCCAGTGCCGGCCGTGCAGCGGCGGCTTCTGCGTCCTGGCGATCGATCGCGCGACCGTGGGCGAGTAGGTCTGGGCGTCGGCCGGCAGCGTCGAGACGGTGCTCATCAGGCAAATGCTCGTGGCGGCAAGGGCCGCGATCGACTTGCGATATGGAAACATCTGGTTTTTCCTGTCGATGCGGTCGGTGCAGTATGCTGCGCGCCCTGTTCCACCGCTACCCGGGCATCACGATCATGATCCATCGCCAGTTCCTCGCGTCGTTGTTGCTGGTCGCGACCGCCGCCATCCCGGCGCAGGCCGCCGTCACGGACGCCTCGCTCGACGCGGCCACCGCCGCGGTGATGCCGCAGGTGATCACCTGGCGCCGCGATTTCCACCAGAACCCGGAACTCAGCAACCGCGAATTCCGCACGTCGAAGATCGTGGCCGAACAGTTGCGCAAGATGGGGATCGAGGTGCAGACGGGCCTCGCGCACACGGGCGTCGTCGGCATCCTGCGGGGCGGCCAGCCCGGCCCGATGATCGCGCTGCGTTCGGACATGGACGCGCTGCCAGTCACGGAGCAGGGCGACTTGCCGTTCAAGTCCACGGCGACTGCGGAGTACCGCGGCGAGAAGGTAGGCGTGATGCACGCCTGCGGCCACGACGGTCACATGGCCATCCTGCTCGGTGCGGCCAAAGTGCTCGCGGGCATGCGCAGCGAACTTCCCGGCACGGTGATGTTCATCTTCCAGCCTGCGGAAGAGGGCGCCCCCGAAGGTGAGCGAGGCGGCGCCAGCCTGATGCTCGACGAAGGCCTGTTTGCGAGCAACAAGCCCGCTGCCGTGTTCGGCCTGCACCTCTGGTCGGCGCTGAACACAGGCGCGATCGGTTACCGCGAAGGCTCGCTGATGGCGGCCTCGGATCGCTTCAAGCTCGTGGTCAAGGGTCGGCAGACGCACGGCTCGCGGCCTTGGGGCGGCGTCGACCCGATCGTCACCGCCGCGCAGATCGTGATGGCGCTGCAGACGATCGTCAGCCGCCAGGTCAACATCACCGAATACCCAGCCGTCGTCACGGTGGGCGCGATCAAGGGCGGCATCCGCAACAACATCATCCCGGAGTCGGTCGAGATGGTCGGCACTTTCCGCACGTTCGACCCGGCGGTGCGCGAGCAGGTCATCGAGAGCATCAAGCGCATCTCGAGCCAGACCGCAGCAGCGGCGGGCGCCACCACGGTGTTCGAACTCGGTGGCGACCCGAATCCCGTCGTGGTCAACGACCCTGCGCTGACCGCACGGGCCGTGGCCTCGCTGCAGCGCGCGGCTGGCGGCAACAGCGTCAGCGTCATGCCGTTCGTCACCGGCTCGGAGGATTTCGCCTATTACGGGCAGCGGGTGCCGGCGTTCTTCTACATGGTCGGCGTCACGCCGAAGGGACAGGACGCGGCGGCGGCGCCCAGCAACCATTCGCCGCTGTTCTTCATGGATGAAGGCGCGCTGCCGGCTGCGGTGCGCACGATCCTCGGCGCAGCCGTCGACTACCTGCAGGGCACGCAGCCAAATTGATGCGCATCAGGTCGCGGGCTTGCCGCCGCGACCTGCACCCGCGACGAACCGTGCGGCACCCTGCGCGGATTCGCCGCTGCGCAGGACTTCGAGTCCGCGCGCAAACTCCTGCGCGAGCGCTGCGGCGTCCGACAGCTCCCACTGCGCCCGGCTCGAAGCGCGGTCGGCCCGCAGGCATGCTTGCGGGAAAGCCGCGATCTCCTGGGCCAGCGCTTCCGCAGCGGATCGTGATTCGCCGTGGGGTACCACGCGATTCACCAGGCCGATGGCCAGGGCTTCCTCGGCGCCCACGCCCCGTCCCGTAAGAATCAGGTCCATTGCGCGGCCGATGCCGATCAGGCGCGGCAGGCGGAAGGTGCCGCCGTCGATCAGCGGGACCCCCCACCGGCGACAGTACACGCCGAGCGTCGCGTCCGCCTCGGCCACCCGCAGGTCGCACCAGAGCGCGATTTCGAGACCGCCGGCGACGGCATGCCCGGCGATCGCGCCGATCACGGGTTTTCGCAGGTCGAGCCGCGACACCCCCATCGGGCCCAAGGCGTCGTCCGGCTCGCCGGTAGGGGGGCTGAGTCGGCCGGGGTCCCAGCCGTCCGCGACTGCCTGCAGGTCGGCGCCGGCGCAGAACGTGCCGCCCGCACCCCACAGCACCATGCAGCGGACCTCAGGGTCGGCGTCCAGGGCCAGGAAGGCCTCGGCCAGGGCCCCAGCCGTGGCCGGATCGACAGCGTTGCGGACGGCGGGACGGTGCACGATCACCGTGCCGACCGGGCCATTCCTTTCGACACGGACCGCTGCAGTCATGGAGTCTCCGGGGTAAACCTTTTGGCCATGTGTCGCATCTGACCTGTCACAGGGGTACGACACGGGCCGCCAGGCGGTCTGTGTAGGATGCCGGACCCGGCCGCACGGTGCGACGGGTAACAGCGAGGTGGGTCTTGGCATACGCCGGGGAGGTCGTCGATGAACTGCAGCGCGCACGCGAGGCGGCCGAGGAGCGGCGGCTGGTCACGTCCGCGGCAGACGGTTCGTCCGTGGCCTTCGAGCAGCTCTACCGCCGGCATGCCGCGCGCATCCACGCGTTATGCCTGCGCATGACCGGCAACGTCGCCACGGCCGAGGACTGCACGCAGGAAGCCTTCGTGCAGGCGTGGCGGAACCTGCCGCGCTTCGAGACACGCAGCGCGTTCGGGACGTGGCTGCACCGGATTGCCGTGAACGCGGTGCTGCAGCAGGCGCGACGCCGGGGTGAGTCGCTCGGCGCCGGGGATTCGATCGAGCGTGAGGTTGCCGACGTCCTGGCCGACCACTCGACGGTCGATCCGGGCCGCAGCCGCGACCTCGAAGCCGCCATCGCCGGGCTGCCCCCGGGTGCGCGGCACGTGCTGGTGCTGGTCGGCGTGTACGGCCACTCGCACGAGGAAGCCTCGCAGTTGCTCGGCATTGCCGTCGGCACCAGCAAGGCACAGTTACACCGGGCCCGCGCGCTGTTGAGCGCCAGGCTCGCGGAAACGGAGTGGAACCATGACGCAGGATGAACGAACACCACAGGACGCCGCAGCGCAACTCGATGCGCGGCTGCGCGAGTTGCCGCTCGAGGTGGCGCCCGGTCGTGACTTGTGGCCGGACATCGCGGCACGAATCGAAGAGCGTGCGACACCCGCTGCGTCCACGACGCGACGTCCCGCCTGGCTCTGGCAGGCAGCGGCTGCGGTGGTGCTCGTCGCAGGCTCCTCACTGCTTACCGCGAACCTGCTCGACAGGAGTCGTCCGGTGCAACAGTCTGCGGTGCCGGCCACCCCGGCGAATGGAATGGCGGCGTCAGACGCGGCGGTGGCCATGCCGGCGGCATTTGGTCCGGCGGGCCACCTCGATCTGGAATACGTCGCGGCCCGCAGTCAGCTGACCCAGATGCTGGACCGTCGCATTGCCACGCTGCCGCCGGCCGCGCGGGCGAAGCTCGAGTTCAACCTGGGCGAAATGCGCCGCGCCGCCGACGAGATCAATGCCGCGCTTGCCGAACAGCCGGGCGACCCGCTGCTCGAAGAGTTGCTGCTCAAGACGTACCAGGACGAGCTGGCCGTGCTGTCGAACGTCAGCCAGTTGACCAACAGTCTCGAGAACGCGCCAGTGAATGCGCCAGAGTCGCCGACCGGCAAGAGGATGCAGTTATGAAGACCGTCATTGTCACCGCCCCCCAGCTCCGGTCCAGTGCGCGAGTCATCGCGCTGTTGGTGACGGCGTTGCCGCTCGCCGTGCTGGCGGGCACACCCATCGACAAGCGCACGGCGGCGGATCCGGCCGGAACCGTCGAGATTTCGAACACCGCGGGATCGGTCACGGTGACCGGTTGGGACCGCACCGAAGTCGAGATCACGGGTGAACTGGGCAAGGGCACGGAGCGCCTCGAGTTTACCAAGGGCGACAAGGTCACGCGCATCAAGGTGGTGCTGCCCAACCGGTCCTACAACGTCGACGAGACCGACTTGATCGTGAAGGTGCCCGCCGGCTCCCTGGTGTCGATCAACACCGTCAGCGCTGATATCGGTGTCCAGGCCGTGCGTGGCACGCAACGCCTGCAGTCGGTGAGCGGCGACATGCGCACCGAGACGAGCGGCGAGGACCTGGAATGCCGCACCGTCAGTGGCGACGTGACCATCACCGGCTCCGGCAGGAAGGGACTGGTGTCGATCACGACCGTGAGCGGCAACGCCACCGGGACCCGGCTCGCCGGTGAAGTGAACGGCAGTACCGTGAGCGGCGACTTCACGCTGGGCGTCGGCGCAACCAGCAGGTCGCGCCTGCGGTCGACCAGCGGCAACCTGACGCTGCAGGGCTCGCTGGCGCCGGACGCGCGCGTCGACATCGAAAGCATCAGCGGGGACGTGCGGCTCGACCTGGTCGGAACTACCGGCGCGGACTACGACGTTTCGAGCTTCAGCGGCGAGATCCGTCCCTGCTTCGGGCCCAAGCCCGTGCGCACCGACGAATACGCTCCGGGCAAGGAATGGCGCCACCAGGAAGGCGACGGCAGCGCCCGCGTGCGGATCAAGACGCTGAGCGGCGACGTCGGCGTGTGCCGGAAGTAGCCGCGCAGGGATACGCTCGCGTCGTGGATTGATGGACAATGCGGCGCGCAGCGAACGTCTGCGCGCTGCGGCGGTCTCAACGAGGAGACCCGTCACCGGGCGGAACTCAGCCCTGGGTGGGAATGACGATTCGGGCAACCAATGGCTTTCCTCGCTGAAATCAAACGCCGTCGCGTCGGCAAAGTCGCCATCGCGTACGGCGCGGTTGCCTGGGCGGTCACCGAGGCTGCCTCCGTCGTGCTGCCCGCGTTGTACGTGCCCGAATGGGCCATGACCTTCCTCGTCATCTTCCTGCTGGTCGGGTTCCCGATCGCGATGGTGCTCGCGTGGGTGTTCGACGTCAGTGCGACGGGCATCGAGCGGACGGAGCCTTTGCGCGGGGCACCGCCGCAGATGCAGTTCCGCACGCGAGCAGCGTTCGGCGCCGCCGTGCTGATCGCGATGGCGGGGCTCGGCTACCTGCTCTATGAACGAGGCATGGGCCGCGCCGAGGCTGCCGGCAACCGCAGCTCGATCGCCGTGCTGCCTTTCACCAACCTGAGCGGCGACGCCAGCAAGGATTACTTCAGCGACGGCATGTCCGAGGAACTGCTGAACCTGCTGGCCCGCGTGCCCGGACTCAAGGTGTCTGCGCGCACTTCTGCGTTCGCCTATAAGGGCCGCAACGTCGACATCCGCGAAGTCGGCAAGGAACTCGGCGTTGAAACCGTGCTCGAGGGCAGCGTGCGCCAGTCCGGCGACCAGGTGCGCATCACGGCGCAGCTGATCGACACGGAGTCGGGCTTCCATATCTGGTCGGAAACCTACGACCGCCGGATGGCGGACATCTTCACGGTGCAGGACGAGATCGCGACGGCGATCGTCGACAAGCTCAAGATCGAGCTCGCGCCGAAGGAGCAGCAGCTCGCGCAGAGAGATCAGGCGCCAACGCAGGACGTCGAAGCCTACGAGTTGTACCTGCAAGGCCGGGCGATCTGGAAGCGCCGCGGCGAAGAGAACCTGCAGCGCGCTGTCGATCTCTACCAGGCGGCGCTGGCCCGCGATCCGGGATTTGCGCGCGCGCACGCAGCACTTGCGTCTGCATACGTCGTCCTGCCTGGCTACACGCGCGAGGACGGCGACGAGGACAGGTTCCTCAAGATGGCCGAACAGTCGGCGCGGCAGGCGCTGGCGCTCGACCCGAAGATCGGCGAGGCCCATGCGGTGCTGGCCCAGATCAACGCCGCACGCGGGAATCTTCTCGACGCGGAATCCGGGTTCTTCTTTGCCATCTCGCTCGAGCCGAACGAACCCACGCCGCATCACTGGTATTCGATCCTGCTGAACGAGGTCGGGCGTCTCGATGCCGGGCTCGAGCAGGCGCACCGCGCGTACGAGCTCGATCCAGGTTCGCCGGTGCTCGCGTCGAATCTCGCCAACACCTACCTGTTGCTTGGCGAGGACGAGCAGGCCCTGCGTTACTCACAGCTCGCCAGGGAGCTGGGTATCAGCAGCGGCGCAAGCGAAGGCGTGGAGGCGACCGTGGCGATGCGTCGCGGCCAGTGGGACGAGGCGAAGCGGCTGCTGGCGGCACAGGTGACACTGCCGGCTGAACTGCGGCCAGTGGTCGGCCGGTTCGTCGACGCGATTGCAGACCCTGCCAGGCGCCCGGCCGTCGTCGCAGAGTTCCGCTCCATCGACCCGAAGGTCGCCACCCAGGAAGACCTGTTGATGCCGTACCTGCAGCTACAGCAGTACGACCTCGTCTATCGCATCGTGGACGAATCGCTGGACCATGACCGCATGGCCTGGGCGCACGACTGGGACCTCATGCACGCGTGGACGACCGAGGGGGCAGCATTCCGCAAGGATCCACGCTTCTCGAAGCTCGTCGAGCGCATCGGGCTGGTCGACTACTGGAAGCAGTACGGCTATCCGGACCGCTGCCGCGCCGGCGCGGGCGAAGTCGCCCTCGTCTGTTCGTGACGTGCACCTTCGCTCCACTTCCGCCTGGGTCCTTGTCGGCGTTCTCTGCGCCGGGCTGATCGCGCCAGCGGCGCGCGCATTGGAGGTGCTGCGCGCCGACGCGGCCTACGACCATGGGGTCTTCCGCATTCATTTCGAGGCGCTCCTCGCAGCACCCGTGGCCGACGTGGCTGCGGTGCTCGGGGACTATGCCGGATACGGGAAGCTGGACTCGCGCATTCGCCGCGTGGAGCTGCTCGGATCCCAGCCGGACGGCGCTGTGCTGATGCGCACGCGGATCCGTGCCTGCGCGGGCGTTTTCTGCCGCACGGTGGAGCGCGTGGAACGCGTGGAGCGGGTGCCGGCCGGCCAGGTGGCCGAGGTGATTCCAGAACGCAGCGACATTCGTCGCGGCGTCGCGCGAACCAGTTGGCAGCAGGAAGGTGCGGGCACGGTAGTGCGCTACGAGACGGAATTCGTGCCGGACTTCTTTGTGCCCGGATTCATCGCGCAGCGATCCGGGGTCAAGGAGCTGCGGGAGTCGACGCTGCGGATGTTCAAGAGTGTGGAGCGCGAGGCCAATGACAGGTGAAGTGGCCGCCACGCGTGCCCGCATCCTGCGCTTTGCACCGGCACTGCTCGCCTGGTACGAAGCCGAAGGGCGCAAGGACCTCCCGTGGCAGCGAGACCGCACTCCGTACCGCGTCTGGGTCTCCGAGATCATGTTGCAGCAGACGCAGGTCGGCACGGCCGCCGGCTACTATGAACGCTTCATTGCGCGTTTTCCGCAGTTGCGCGATCTCGCTGCGGCGCAACCCGACGAGGTGCTGCATCTCTGGTCCGGTCTCGGCTACTACGCGCGCGCCCGTAACCTGCAGCGTGCGGCCCAGATACTGGTGCAGCGTCACGGCGGCGATTTTCCCGCGACACTCGATGAGGTGATGGCGCTGCCCGGCATCGGGCGCTCGACGGCCGGCGCGATCCTGGCGTTGTCCCGCGGCGAACGTCATCCGATCCTCGATGGCAATGTCAGGCGCGTGCTAGCGCGTTTCTTTGCGGTCGACGGGTTTCCTGGCGACACGGCAGTCGAACGCAGGCTCTGGGCCCTGGCGGAAGCGTGCACGCCGCATTCGCGCGTGGACGAATACACGCAAGGCATCATGGATCTCGGCGCGACGATCTGCACGCGGGCCAATCCCGCCTGCCTGTTGTGTCCGGTGAATCCGGCCTGCGAAGCCCGGCAGAATGATGCGCAGCGCCTGTATCCCGCACCGAAGCCGCGCAAGGCGCGCCCGCAGCGCGAGGCGTGGCTCGTGCTCGCGCGCCGCGGCGGTAAGGTGCTGCTTGAGCGACGGCCGCCCAGCGGCATCTGGGGCGGCCTGTGGGGCTTGCCGGAATTCCCTACGCGCGAGCATGCCGCCCAATGGTGCCGCGAGCACCTCGCGGGTTCGTCGGCGTTGCAGCCGGAAGAACCGCTCAAGCACGCATTCAGTCACTTCGATTACGACATCAAGCCGCTCACGGTGCGTTGCGCCGGCAAGGCGCCTGCGCTGCGCGACGACGATCGCTACCGCTGGTACGACGTTGACAACCCGGCCGAGGTGGGAATACCGAAGCCGATCGCGACGCTGCTGCAGCGGCCGCAGCGCTGAGCAGTCGATGCAGCCTGGGAGCAGCGGCACTTGAACAGGGATCCAGTCTTTTCGGCGCAGCCTGCGCGGGGCTGGCTGCCGTGGGGAACGTTGGCGCGTCGGATCGCAAGGCGCTGCAAGGCGGTCCGGTAACATACGCTGCATCGTCCAAGCCCGACCGCCAGGTGCCGCAATGTCGACCGATCCCGCCACTGCTCGAACGTTCGCCCTGCGCTGCATCGTCGCTGGCGCGCTGCTGATGTTGCTTGGCGTCATCCTCGGGGCATTTGGCGCGCATGCCCTGCAGAAGATGCTCACAC
>JBAVIQ010000276.1:0-7119 GCA_049687035.1 Steroidobacteraceae bacterium | reverse complement strand
CTGCCGCCGAGCGACCGCACGGCGCTCGAGATCGTGCAGGGTTACCTGAAGAAGGCAGGCTGATTTCGCGGGCGACCGGCGTCGCCGGAGGCCGCTGCCAACCATGCTGCCCGCCCGCAAGGCCTTGCTCCAGATTCACCTCTGCGTGGTGATCTGGGGCTTCACGGCCATCCTCGGCAAGCTGATCACGCTGCCCGCGTTCGCGCTCGTCTGGTGGCGCATGTTCCTGGTCGTGGCTGCGCTCGCGCTGCTCCCCGCATTCTGGCGCGGGGTGCGTCGCATGAGCCTGCGCACGATCGGCATTTTCGCTGGCATCGGCGTCGTGGTTGCGTTGCACTGGGTCAGTTTCTACGGCGCAATCAAGCTGGCGAATGCCTCGGTCGCGGCCACGTGCATGGGCGTGGCGCCGATCATCATGTCCGTCGTCGAGCCGTGGATCACCAATAAGCGTTTCGACCCGCGCGAATTGCTGATTGGTGTCGCGGCGATCCCAGGCGTCATGCTGGTAGTCGGTGGCACGCCGCAGGGTATGCGGCTCGGCATTGCGGTCGGAGTCCTGTCCGCATTGCTGGTGGCGGTGTTCGGGTCGCTGAACAAGCGTTACGTCGAACTCGGGGAGCCGATGGCCGTGACGGGGCTCGAGCTGGCGGCCGGCACTGCATTCCTCACGCTTCTGGCAGTGTTGTTCGGCGGCAGCGCGACGAGCCTGGCCGTGCCAGACACGCACGACGCCGTGCTGCTGGTGATTCTTGCGATCGCCTGCACCTTGTTTCCATTCGTGCTGTCGCTCGTCGCCTTGCGCAACCTGAGCGCGTTCAGTGCCCAGCTCGCCGTCAGCCTCGAACCCGTGTACGCGGTGTTCCTGGCCATGCTGCTGCTGGGTGAGCAGCGCGAGCTTGGGCTGCAGTTCTATGCGGGACTGGCGGTCATACTCGGCAGTGTGTTCGCCCACGCAATGCTGAAACGCGCCTGATTGCGCGCGGTACGTACGCGTCGTGTTCCTGCGACGAGTGTCGCCTCGCCGTCGGCGGCAATGGCTGGGTGTTCTCGACGGACGTGATGCTCAACTTCTGATCGCAGCGGTAGCGGCCGAGGCTGCGGCGGGATGGCGTGGCCGCTTCCACCAGCGCCAGAGCATCAGCACGGCGTACACCGCGATGTAGAGCGCCGGCTCGCGCCAGTCGGCCTTCACCAGCCACAGGAAGTGCAGGGAGCCGAGCAGGGCGGCGACGTAGATGAGCTTGTGCAGCGAATGCCACCGTCGCCCCAAGCGACGCATCCACTTGTCCGTCGACGTCACCGCCAGCGGCAGCAGCAGTACGAATGCAGTGAATCCCACGGTGATGAACGGGCGCTTGACGATGTCCGCCGCGATGCCGTTCACGTCGAGACCGCGGTCGAGCACGAGCCAGGTCAGGAAGTGCAGCACCAGGTAGGTGAAGGCCCACAACCCGACCATGCGCCGCAAGCGCATCAGGCGGGGCCGACGCAGCGTGACGGCGGCCGGACGGACACAGAGGGTCAGCAGCAGCAGGCGCAGCCCCCAGAGCCCCAGCCCGTGCAGCAGGGCTTCGACCGGGTTTGGACCGAGCGACAGGCTGGACACGCCGAACGCGCGCAGCACCAGCCACAGCAGCGGCAGCGAGCACAGCACGAACACAGCGGGTTTGTCGGCCCGGAAACGCTTCGCAGCTGGGCGCGCAGGGGCTTTCATGTGCAGTCGTTCAGTAGAACTTGCGCAGGTTCAGCCCAGAGTAGAGCGCGGCCACCTGGTCGGCGTAGCCGTTGAACGGCAGCGTCGCCTGCTTTGAGGCGAACAGGCTCCCGCCAATGCGCCGTTCCTGCGCCTGGCTCCAGCGCGGGTGGTCCACGCTGGGGTTCACGTTGGCGTAGAAACCGTATTCGTGGGGCGCGGAAATGTTCCACGCCGTGGGCGGCTGCCGTTCGGTGAAGCGGATTTCGACGATCGACTTGATGCCCTTGAAGCCGTACTTCCAGGGCACGACCAGTCGCAGCGGGGCGCCGTTCTGGTTGGGCAGGGTCTGGCCGTACAGTCCCACCGCGAGCAACGCCAGCGGGTGCATGGCCTCGTCGATGCGCAGGCCTTCGACGTAGGGCCAGTCGAGCACCGGGAAGCGCTGGCCGGGCATCTCGCTGGGCCGCATGACCGTCTTGAACGCCACGTACTTGGCTTTCGACGTCGGCTCGAAGCGCTTAAGCAAGTCGCCGAGTGGGAACCCGACCCACGGAATCACCATCGACCAGGCCTCGACGCAGCGCAGACGATAGATGCGCTCTTCCAGTGCGTGGGGCTTGAGGATGTCTTCGAGTGTGTAGGTGCCAGGCCTCGCGCACTCACCAGTGATGGCCACCGACCAGGGCTGCGGCTTGAACTTGCCGGACTTCTGGGCCGGATCCGCCTTATCTGTACCAAATTCGTAGAAGTTGTTGTAAGTCGTTATATCTTCTAAGGAATTAGGGGCATCCTTCAGGCTGAATCGAGGATTCCGGGTGTACTTCAGCTGGGCCGCCGAGGCGTCTTGAGGGAGGCCTGCGCCCACAGCGCCGACGGCGGCAAGCGCCGCAATCACCTCACGCCGATTGAAGTACCGGTCAGGCGGGGTGATCTCGGAGGGGACGGGTTGCAGATCGGGTTCGGTGCGTCGCATCCGGATGAGACCTCTGGAAGTCTGCGCGGTTCGGTCGGCGAGTCTTTTACCATGGCTACCGTCGTCTGGGGGAGGATCCAACCCAGTGTCCAGGATGGCCACGCCCAATTTGCGCAACAGCGAAAGCTACGAGGATAGGGTTTCGTTCTTGTTGCAGCGAGCGGCAAGGCAGACACGCTCGCCGGAACTAGAACGGAACCTCGTCCGTGTGTCGCCGCGAGTCTCGGCGGATCCCGGCTGTGGCGTGCGGCGCACTCGTCTCGTGCTGTTGGCGCTGCTATGGATGGTCGTGGGCGCAGCCTGGGCTGACGCATCACCCGGGATCGATGCGACGGAGGAATTCTACGGGCCGCTGCGCGCGCGCGACCTGAGCCCATTCGGGTACCTGCGCCTCGACATGCGACCGCCGTTCGCGGGTAATACGGCGCCGGGCACTTGGACGATCGAATCCGAGTTCGCCTACCAGAACACCTGGGCGATCAGTCCAACCGCGAGCTACTACCTGGAGTTGCAGCGCCGACCACGACGTTCGCTGACGGTCGCCGACCTCGATGCCATGCGTGCGTGGTCGCCGGAGAATTACCTCGTCGACCTCGAGCTGGCGCAGTTCGATGTGGCGCTACATCGGCAACTGTCCGCGGACTGGGGTGCATTCGTGGTGCTGAGCGGGGTGAACTACGGCGGCGGGTTGCTCGACGACCCCATCGAACAGTTTCACCAGGCATTCGGGCTAAGCAACAGTGGCCGGCGCACGGTGCGTCAGGGCCAGATCAACATGTTTTTCGACCTGAAGGGCCAGCAATACACGGCGCTGGATGCAACCTCGCGCAGCGGCCTGCTCGATCCGACGATCGGCGTGCGTTACACGGGGATACCGCTGCGGCCGCCCTGGCAACTGGTGCTGGAAGCCGAGACCAAGATTCCACTGAACGGTGAACGTGCATGGCTGTCGGCCGGACGGGTCGATGCCGGCCTGCAGGCGACGCTGGTCCGGAGCAGCGGGCGGCATGCACTGTATGGCAACGTCGCGCTGGTGCGATATGCGGGCTCCGAGGGAAGCCTGCCCACCGATGCGCGGCTGCTGCCCGCACTCGTCGCGGGATACGAGTTGCGCCTGACCAGTCGCACTCACTCGATCGTGCAGTTCTATGCAAGTCCCAGCGTCTACAGCGGTGAGCAGACGAACCTCGACGAATTGCTCGCGACCAAGTACCAGCTCAGCCTCGGTTTGCGACATCACCGCGGCAAGCACCTGTTCACGTTCGCGGTGACGGAGAACATCGGCAGCCTGCAGAACACGCCAGACATCAGTCTGCAGTTCGGCTGGGTCTACCGATCGCCTCGCGTCGATTGACCCGGCCGCGCGGCCAGTTCAGCAGCGCAGGGCCTGCAGCAGTTGCGGCAGCACGTCACCGGAGGGGCCGTGAAGAGCGACGTCGACGAGCGGCGTAAGCGCAGTGGGCTCGGTATTGATCTCGATGACTTTCGCGCCGGACCGCAGAGCACTTTCGGCAAGCGCTGCCGCCGGGTACACGACCGACGCGGTGCCGATCGAGAGGAAGACATCGCAGCCGGCCGCGGCCGCATCCGCCTCGAGCAGCGCCTGCCGCGGGATCGCTTCGCCGAACCAGACGACGTCGGGCCGCAGCAGCTCGCCGCAACGCGCGCATTCCGGCAGGCCGGTGATCGAGAGCGATGAACGTCCGGCGAGCGTTCCTTCGGCGGAGCAGCGGTCACGCAGGATGTTGCCGTGGTATTCAATGACACCGGTGCTGCCCGCACGTTGGTGCAGTCCGTCGACGTTCTGCGTAACCAACGTCAGGCGCGGCACCATGCTGGCCAGCTCGACCAGCGCCCGGTGACCGGCATTCGGTTCGACCCGGCGCACGAGTTCACGCCGCCATTCGTACCATTCCCAGATGCGCTGCGGATCGCGCGCAAAGGCCTCGGGTGTCGCCAGGTCTTCGGGCCGGTACCTGGCCCACAGCCCTGTCTGCGCGTCGCGGAAGGTGGGTACGCCGCTCTCGGCAGAAATTCCCGCACCCGTGAGCACGCACACATGGTGTGCGGCTCGGAGGGCGGCAGCGGCGGAGAGCAGGGAGGTGGTAATAGCAGGAACGAGCCAGTAAGTTTGATCGAGGGCAGCCGGGTGCGACCGCGTCGCTGTTCCGACTGACCCCCAACCCCTAACCCCTGCTCACGCGGCTTTGCTTTGCGCCGCCAGCTGGCGGATCACGTACTGCAGGATGCCGCCGTGCTGGAAGTAGTCGCGCTCCTTAGGAGTGTCGATGCGCACGCGCGCTTCGAACTTGAGCGGTGCGCCGGCAGCCGGAGTCGCCACGACGGTCACGACCTTCGCGGCTCCGCCGTTCAGGCCGATGATCTCGTAGCTCTCCTTGCCGGTGAGTCCGAGCGACTGTGCATTCTCGCCGTCCTTGAACTGCAGGGGCAGCACGCCCATGCCGATCAGGTTGGAACGGTGGATGCGCTCGAAGCTCTCGGCAATCACGGCCTTCACGCCGAGCAGCATCGTGCCCTTGGCCGCCCAGTCGCGTGACGAGCCCGTGCCGTACTCCTTGCCGGCAATCACGACGAGCGGCGTGCCTTCCGCCTTGTATTTCATGGCCGTGTCGTAGATCGACAGCTGTTCCCCGGTCGGCACGTGCACCGAAATGCCGCCTTCCGTGCCCGGTAACAGCAGGTTGCGAAGGCGGATGTTGGCGAACGTGCCGCGCATCATGACTTCGTGGTTGCCGCGGCGTGCGCCGTACTGGTTGAAGTCGACGGGCTGCACGCCCTGCGCCATGAGGTACCTGGCTGCGGCGCTGGCCTTCGCGATGTTGCCGGCGGGCGAGATGTGGTCGGTCGTAACCGAGTCGCCGAGCAGCGCGAGCACGCGCGCGCCGCGAATGTCGGCCACCGCGCCGGGCGTCATCGTCATGCCTTCGAAGTACGGCGGATTGCGCACGTAGGTCGAGCTCGGCTCCCACTGGTAGATTTCGCCCTCGGGCACCTTGAGCGCGTTCCAGTTCTCGTCGCCGGCGAAGGCGCTCGCGTAGCCCTTCTTGAACATCGCGGAGTTGATGTTCGCCGCCATCGATTGCTGGATCTCCTGCGCGGTCGGCCAGATGTCCTTCAGGTAGACCGGCTTGCCGTCCGGGCCGATGCCGAGCGGCTCGTTGTTCATGTCGATATCCATCGTGCCCGCGAGCGCGTAGGCTACCACCAGCGGCGGCGACGCCAGGAAGTTCATCTTTACTTCCGGATGCACGCGACCCTCGAAGTTGCGGTTGCCCGAGAGCACGGAGGTGGTGACGACGTCGCCGGCCTTGATGCCGTCCGAGATCTCGGGTTTCAGCGGGCCCGAATTGCCGATGCAGGTGGTGCAGCCGTAACCCACGACGTAGAAGCCGACGCTCTCGAGGTCCGGCAGCAGGCCGGCCTTCGTCAGGTAGTCCGTGACCACTCGCGAACCCGGCGCGAGGCTGGTCTTCACCCAGGGCTTCGACACCAGCCCGTGCTGACGCGCCTTGCGCGCAAGCAGTCCAGCGCCGATCAGCACCGCAGGATTCGACGTGTTCGTGCAACTGGTGATCGCAGCGATCATCACCGCGCCGTCGGCCAGTTCAAACGTCTTGCCGCCGGAGGTCACGGGTGCCTTGCCGGTCGCCTTCGGGTTCTTCTGCGTGCGCTCTTCGACCATCTTGGCGAGCGCGCCGCGGTAGACGGCCTTCGACGTGCGCAGCGGGACGCGATCCTGCGGGCGCTTCGGGCCGGCGAGGCTCGGTTCGACCGTGGCGAGGTCGAGCTCGAGCACGTCGGTGTAGTCGGCTTCGCGCATGCCGTTCGTACGCCACATGCCCTGGGCCTTGGCATAGGCCTCGACCAACGCGATCTGCTCGGCGGGACGCCCCGTGAGTTCGAGGTAGCGGATCGTTTCCTCGTCGATCGGGAAGATGCCGCAGGTGCTGCCGAATTCCGGCGCCATGTTGGCGATGGTCGCGCGGTCTGCGAGCGGCAGTGCAGCGAGGCCGTCGCCGAAGAACTCGACGAACTTGTCCACCACCCCCTTCTTGCGGAGTATCTCGGTGATGGTGAGCACGAGGTCGGTGGCCGTCGCGCCGGCGGGCAATGCGCCCTTCAGGCGGAAGCCGATGACCTGCGGGATCAGCATCGTGACCGGCTGGCCGAGCATTGCGGCCTCGGCCTCGATGCCGCCCACGCCCCAGCCGAGCACGCCGAGGCCGTTGACCATCGTCGTGTGCGAGTCCGTGCCGACAAGGGTGTCCGGGAACGCGCGCTTCACGCCGTTCTTCTCTTCGGCGAAGACGACTCGTGCGAGGTGTTCGACGTTGACCTGGTGCACGATGCCGGTGCCGGGGGGCACCACCTTGAAGTCGTCGAAGGCGCCCTGACCCCAGCGCAGGAACTGGTAGCGCTCACGGTTGCG
>JBAVIQ010000275.1:0-9544 GCA_049687035.1 Steroidobacteraceae bacterium | reverse complement strand
GTACTACTGTCTCTGCATGTTCCCGTACCCGAGCGGGCGCCTGCACATGGGACACGTTCGCAACTACACGATCGGCGATGTGATCACGCGCTACATGCGCATGCAGGGTTACAACGTGCTGCAGCCGATGGGCTGGGACGCTTTCGGCCTGCCCGCCGAGAACGCTGCGATGGCGAACGGCGTGCCGCCTGCGAAGTGGACGTACGACAACATCGCGTACATGAAGCGGCAGCTGCAGTCGCTCGGCTTCGGCATCGACTGGTCGCGCGAAGTCGCTACCTGCATGCCCGACTACTATCGCTGGAACCAGTGGCTGTTCCTGCGCATGCTCGAGAAAGGCATCGCTTACCGCAGGACCGGTACGGTCAACTGGGACCCGGTGGACCAGACCGTGCTCGCCAACGAGCAGGTAATCGACGGGCGTGGCTGGCGCACGGGCGCGCTGGTCGAGAAACGCGAAATTCCGATGTATTACCTCGGCATCACGAAGTACGCCGACGAACTGCTCGGCGCGCTCACGGACATGCCCGGCTGGCCCGAGCGCGTGCGGCTGATGCAGGCGAACTGGATCGGCCGCTCCGAGGGCCTCGAGATCGAGTTTGAAGTCGAAGACGGCGGCACGCTCGGCGTCTACACCACGCGTCCGGACACGCTGTTCGGCGTCACCTACATGGCCGTCGCCGCCGAGCACCCGCTCGCGCAGCGCGCCGCGCAGGGCAATCCCGACCTGCAGCAATTCATCGCCGAGTGCCAGCGCAACGGCGTGACCGAGGCCGCCCTCGAGACGATGGAAAAGCGCGGCATGCCGCTCGGCATCCACGTCATCCACCCGCTCAGCGGCGATCGCGTCCCGGTCTGGGTTGCGAACTTCGTGCTCATGGGCTACGGCACGGGCGCGGTGATGGCGGTGCCTGCACACGACCAGCGCGACTACGAGTTTGCGCGCCGCTACGGCCTGCGCATCCACCAGGTCGTGCAGCCTGCAGACGGCTCGCTCGCCAACATCGACGAAGAGGCGTACCTGGAACACGGCACGCTGATCAACTCCGGGCAGTTCGATGGCCTCAACTTCGACGAAGCGTTCGACGCGTTCGCGAAGCTGTTCGAGGCGCAGGGCCGAGGCAAGCGTCGCGTGAACTTCCGGCTGCGCGACTGGGGCATTTCGCGCCAGCGCTACTGGGGCTGCCCGATCCCGCTGATCCACTGCGGCGACTGCGGCGTGCAGCCCGTGCCTGACGACCAGCTGCCGGTCGTGCTGCCCGAAGAACTCGTGCCGGATGGCAGCGGCAATCCGCTCGGCAAGAACGCGAAATTCCTCGAGTGCCAATGCCCGAAGTGCGGCAAGCCGGCACGCCGCGAAACGGACACGATGGACACGTTCGTCGACTCGTCCTGGTACTACTTCCGTTTCGCCAGCGCCAACAATGTGCGCGCGATGGTGGACGAGCGCGCGCAGTACTGGATGCCCGTCGACCAGTACATCGGCGGCATCGAGCACGCGATCCTGCACCTGCTGTATTCGCGTTTCTGGACGCGCGTCATGCGTGATCTCGGCCTGACGCAGGTCGACGAACCGTTCGCCAACCTGCTGACGCAGGGCATGGTGCTGAACCAGATTTACTTCCGCAAGCCAGCGGAAGGCCGCATCGTCTATTTCAATCCGGCTGACGTGGACGTGCGGTTCGACGAGAAGGGTGCGCCGATCGGTGCGGTGCTGCGTGCCGACGGGCGGCCGGTCGAGACGTCCGGCATCGGCACGATGTCGAAGTCGAAGAATAACGGCGTCGATCCGCAGTCGCTGGTCGAGACCTACGGCGCGGATACGGCGCGCCTGTTCATGATGTCCGCGGCGCCGCCCGAGCAGTCGCTCGAATGGAGCGACGAGGGTGTCGAAGGCGCTTTCCGCTTCATGAAGCGGCTGTGGAAGGCTGTGTATCAGCACGTGCAGGGCGGTCCGCTCGACGCGGTCCTGACCAAAGCGGCGTTGTCACCCGCGCAACGCGACATCCGTCGCCAGGTGCACGAGGCCTTGCGCAAGATCTCGCACGACATCGGCACCCGCCGCACATTCAACACTGCGATCGCCGTCGTGATGGAACTCATGAATGCGCTGGCCAGATTCGACGGCCGCAGTGCGCAGGGCCGCGCGGTGCTGCAGGAAGCACTGGAAATTGTGGTGTTGGGCCTGGCGCCGGTCGTGCCGCACGCCTGCCACGCGCTGTGGCAGGAGCTGGGTCACGCGGGCGCGATCATCGACGAGCGCTGGCCGCAGGTCGATGTGGACGCACTGGTGCGCGATGCCATCGAAGTCGTCGTGCAGGTGAACGGCAAGCTGCGCGGCCGCGTTACCGTGCCGGCGAGCGCTGACGAAGCGACGGTGCGCGAAGCGGCGCTGGCCGACGAGGGCGTGCTCCGGTACATCGAGGGCAAGCCGATCCGCAAGTTCGTCTACGTGCGCGGCAAGCTCGCGAACGTGGTCGTATGAACGCCTTGCGCGCGACGTTTGTGCCGCTCGTCGCCGCATTCCTGCTGGCGGGCTGCGGCTTCCACCTGCAGGGCAGCGGCTCACTGCCGGAGGGAATGCGCAAGTTCTACGTGATCACGGCCGATGAAGTCACGCCCTTTGCCGTGGAGCTGCGCCGTGCCATCGAGCGTGCCGGCGGTGAGCTGATGGGCACGTCGGCGGAAGCTGATACGGTCGTGCGTATCCAGCGCGATCGCAACGGGCGGCGCGTGCTCTCGGTTTCCGCGCGCAACACGCCGCAGGAATACGAGATCTTCTACTCGATCGAGTACTCGGTGGATCGCGGCGGCAAGGAAGTGCTCGAGACGCAGGCGCTCGAGATGAGCCGCAACCTGAGCTTCGACGAAACGCAGCTGCTGGCGAAGGACCGCGAGGAGGCCATCATCCGCGAATCGATGGCAAAGGACCTCGCGATGCTGGTGACGCGCCGACTCGAGTCGCTCTGACCGGCTCGAATCGAACCAGACAGCCCGGGGCTCACCGCGCGAATCGGTCGGTTGCCGACACGAGCTCGTGCGTGTTGCCAGCCTCGAGCGCCGAGTGTCCCGCGTCGGGGACCACGCGGAAGTCGGCTTCCGGCCATGCCTTGTGCAGGTCCCACGCGCTGCGCATCGGGCACACGACGTCGTAGCGGCCCTGCACGATCACGGCCGGGATGTTGCGGATCTTGCGCACGCCCCGCAGCAGCTGGTCTTCGGTGTCGAAGAACCCCTGGTTGACGAAGTAGTGGCACTCGATACGGGCCACGGCGATCGCGAAGTCCTCGGAATTCCAGTCGGCGATGTTCTGTTCGTTGACGAGCAGGTAACTCGTTGCGGCCTCCCACTCGGCCCACGCCTTCGCGGCCTTGAGCTGTACCGCACGACTGCGGCTGGTCAGGCGCTTGTAGAACGCGCCGACCAGGTCGCCCCGTTCCGCTGGCGGAATCGCTGCAATGTAGTTGGCCCAGTGATCCGGGAAGATCGCGCTCGCGCCGTGCTGGTAGAACCAGTGAATCTCCCAGTCGCGCAGCATGAAGATGCCGCGCAGCACGAGCTCGGTCACGCGTTTCGGGTGCGACTGCGCGTAGGCGAGCGACAACGTCGAGCCCCACGAGCCGCCGAACACGAGCCAGCGCTCGACGCGCAAGTGCTTGCGCAGTGCCTCCATGTCCGCGACCAGGTGCTGCGTGGTGTTGTCAACCAGGCTCGCGTGGGGCTTGCTGCGGCCGCAGCCGCGCTGGTCGAACAGCACGATCCGGTACTTGCGCGGGTCGAAGAAGCGGCGGGACGTCTCGCCGGCGCCGGCCCCCGGTCCGCCGTGTACGAACACCGCCGGCTTCCCCTGCGGATTGCCGCATTCTTCCCAGTAGATTTCGTGTTCCGACGAGACGCGCAGCCAGCCGCTGCGGTACGGCCTGATGGCGGGATACAGGGTGCGGCGGGCGGAGGAGGCCATGGGTGGATTCCGTGAAAGCGGACAATGCGGGGAATATAGCGTAGCGGAAGGGGGAGGAAGGGCAGGAAGGACAGGAAGGACAGGAAGGACAGGAAGGACAGGAAGGGACTGGTCGGATCGCAACGTCACTCGTTGCGCACGCAGCGCGCTTCCGACTGACCCCTTCCGCCCCTTCCTGCCCTTCCTGGCCTTCGTCCCCCTTCCCCTTTATAATCCCGTGCACATGCCGAGCCACACCCAGGCACCCCGACGACCGCGGATCCGCGCCGCAGGCCCATCCGCCCCGTGAGGACGACCCCGGATTCCTTCCAGGCAGCGCTGGCCAAAGGTCCGCTGCCGCGCGTGTGCCTCATTACCGGTGTCGAACCCCTGCTGATCGACGAAGCCGCGACGGCGCTGCGCGCGAAGGCGCGTGCGTCCGGCTACGGCGACCGCGAGGTCCATTTCATCGAGCGTGGCTTTGATTGGGACGCGCTGCTCATGGATGCGAACAACCTCTCGCTCTTCGCCAACCTGCGGCTGATCGAACTCAAGCTGCGCAATGCTCCGGACGCCGGCGCGTCGAAGAACCTGCTTAAGCTGGTCGCGGCGCCTCCGGCCGACACCGTGCTGCTCGTCACTGGCGAACTCGAGCCCAAGCAGCAGAAGTCGGCATGGGTCAACGAGTTCGAGCGGCAGGGCACCGTGGTGGTCGCGCCGTCGATGACACGCGAGCGACTGCCCGAATGGATCACGCGTCGTCTGCAGCAGCACGGTGTCACGCTCGAGCCGCAAGCCGCGCAGCTGCTCGCTGACCGGGTCGAAGGCAACCTGCTTGCCGCGCAGCAGGAGATCGAGCGCATCGCCTTGCTGAAGCCTGGTTCGACACTCGATGCCGACGCCGTTGCGGAGCTGGTCGCCGACAACGCCCGCTACGACGTGTTCGAGTTGTCGACCGCGGCGTTCCTTGGCAACGCGCCACGCGCGCTTCGCATCCTCGACGGTCTGCGCAGCGAAGGTCGCGAGCCGCCGCTGATCCTCTGGGCCTTGCTCAACGATCTGCGCGCCGTCTCGCGTGTGCTGCAACGCGAACCGAACGACCGCAACATCGACGGCATCTTCCGCGCGGAGCAGGTCTGGGGCAGCCGGCAGGGGCCGATCAAGGTCGCCGTCAAACGATTGCGCCGCGCCGACATCGATTCGCTGCTCACCGCTGCCGCGCGCGCCGATCGCGTTGCGAAAGGCAGCCTGCGCGGCGAGCCCTGGGTCGAGATCACCGGACTGGTCGCACGCATCGCCGGCGTGAAGCTCGTGGCCGCATGACGGCAGGATTTCCCAGCGCACCGCTCGGCGTCTTCGGCGGCACGTTCGACCCGATCCACTTCGGCCACCTGCGCACCGCGTTCGAGATCATGCAGACCGCGGGACTGAGCGAAGTGCGCTTCGTTCCTGCCGGTGATCCACCGCATCGCGATCCGCCGCAGGTCGATGCCGCGCGCCGCCTCGAGTTCGTGCGCGCAGCCGTCGCCGACCAGCCGGGGTTCGTCGTCGATGAGCGCGAGGTTCGACGCGCGGGTCGTTCGTACAGCGTGCTTACGCTCGGCGAACTGCGGGCCGAGCTGCCGGACACGCCGTTGTGCCTCATCGTCGGCATGGATGCGTTCCTCGGATTGCCGACGTGGCACCGGTGGACGGAGCTGCTCGAACTTGCGCATGTCGTCGTCGCACCGCGCCCGGGTTGGGTGGTGCCGAGTTCAGGCGTGCTGGGAGACCTGCTGGCCGCACGCGGTGCCAATGCGGCCGAGACTTTGCACAATGCACTCGCGGGGCGCATCCTGATCCAGCCCGTGACGCAACTTGAAATTTCATCCACGGAATTGCGCGACCTGCTCGCCGCCGGCCGCGATCCCCGCTACCTGGTCCCCGATCCCGTACGCGCGCTGATCCGCGCGACGCACAGCTATTCCGTTTCCCAACCCACGAGGTGAGCATGGCAGCCAAGCGCCCGTCGCGACCGTCTTCCGCATCTTCCGCCCGTCCCGCCGCCCGCGCCGGCAAGGCACCGGGCAAGACACCCGCCAAGGCTGCAAGCATCCGCCGCGCTCCTGCCGCGCGAGCCAAGGCACCCGCGAAGACTGCTGCCAAGGGTCCTGGCAAGGCTCCAGCGAAGGTGCCGCGCAAGGTTGCGGCCG
Source organism: Steroidobacteraceae bacterium (assembly GCA_049687035.1). Taxonomy (GTDB): domain Bacteria; phylum Pseudomonadota; class Gammaproteobacteria; order Steroidobacterales; family Steroidobacteraceae; genus RPQJ01. The sequence continues at coordinate 3,412 of JBAVIQ010000275.1, read as the reverse complement.
GCACCAGGCCCGTGACGACCAGGCTGGCCAAGGCCAAGGCATCGCCGGCGCTGGCCCAGGTCGTGCTCGCCGCCCTCGAAGACATGAAGGCCGTGAACGTGAAAGCGATGGATGTCCGCGGCATCACCGACATCACCGACATGATGGTGGTGGCGAGCGGCACGTCGGACCGGCATGTGAAGTCGATTGCGGACCGCGTCGTCCAGCGCTGCAAGGAAGCCGGCTACCGGCCGCTCGGCGTCGAAGGCGAGCGCGATGGCGAGTGGGTGCTGCTGGACCTCAACGACGTCGTGCTGCACGTGATGCTGCCGCGAGTGCGTGAGTTCTACGCACTCGAGAAACTCTGGGAAAACGGCGCCGCAAGGCGCGCCTGAGAACGCGAGGCCCGGACCTGGGTTACGGGCCGCTGGAGTCACCCGCATGCGCATGCGACTGCTGGCCGCAGGCACCCGGATGCCGGACTGGGTCAATGCGGGTTGTGACGACTACGCCACGCGCCTGCGGGGCGACTACCGCCTCGAGCTGATCGAAATTCCGTTGGGCGACCGCGGCAGCGGTGACGTGCGCCGCGCCGTCGAGGCCGAGGGCAAGCGCATGCTGGCGGCGGCGGGAGCAAGACCCTACCTCGTCGCCCTGCAGGTGGACGGCAAGGCCCTGACTACCGAGCAGCTTTCGCGCTGGCTCGAGGACCGGGCGCGGGAGGGGCATTCCCCGATCTTCTGCATCGGGGGGCCGGACGGCCTGGCCCCTGAAATCGACGCCCAGGCCCGCCTGCGCTGGTCCCTGTCGGCCCTGACGCTGCCCCATGGCCTGGCCCGGGTGGTCGTCGTGGAAGCCCTCTACCGGGCCGTCAGCCTGATCAAGGGCCTGCCGTATCACCGGGCTTGAGACATCTGCGATCCCCTCGATGGACAGGGGCCTCCCGGCACGATTCAATTCTCCTTTTGATACCCGCACTTACGGCCGCGAGGCAGCCTCCATGCACCCCTATCCACACCAGTACACGGTCCACGTCAACGCCGAACCGACGGGTGACGTTCCGCTCAACTCTGCAGGTCTGCCCGCCCTCGCGACCGCGCCGCCCGCCGAGTTCGACGGCCCGGGTGACCGTTGGTCGCCCGAAACGCTGCTCTGCGCCGCCGTGGCCGACTGCTTCGTGTTGAGCTTCCGTGCGGTGGCCCGCGCCTCCAAGCTCGAGTGGACTGCGCTCGATGCCCGCGTCGAGGGCAAGCTCGACCGCGTCGAGGGCCGCACGTTCTTCACCGAGTTCGTCGTGCACGCGACGCTGCGAGTGCCAACCGGCACGGACCAGGATCGCGCGGCCAAGCTGATGGCGAAGGCCGAGCACGTCTGCCTGGTCAGCAACTCGCTGGTGGCACAGCGTCGCCTCGAACCGACCGTCATCGCGGGCTGAATCCGGATGGCTGGCGACGCACCTGCCATCTACCTGGAGTCCGCTTCGCCGCGGCGCAGTGAACTGCTGCGGCAGATCGACGTGACGCACGAAGTGCGCCCGGTGGATATCGACGAATCGCCGTGGCCCGGCGAGAAACCTGCGCACTACGCGCTGCGGCTCGCCGAGGCAAAGGCGCGCGCGCTGTGGGAACGGCTGCCGGTGGCACAACGTCGCCCGGTGCTCGCGGCCGACACTACCGTGGCGCTCGGCGACGAAATCCTTGGTAAACCTGCCGACCACGAGGACGCGGTCCGTATCCTCGGCCGGCTGTCCGGACGGGCGCACGAGGTGCACACGGCCGTTGCGGTGCTGCACGCAGGCGGTGCGAACGCTCGTGTCAGCACCAGCACGGTCGAGTTCCGCCGGCTCACACGCGCGGAGATCGACTGGTACTGGCGCACCGGCGAGCCGGCGGACAAGGCCGGTGCGTACGGGGTGCAGGGCCACGCCGCCATCTTCATTCGCCACCTCGCCGGCAGTTATTCCGGCGTGATGGGTCTGCCACTTTACGAGACCTGGGAACTGCTGGCTCCGGCGCTCGGTCTGATCGGATGGAACACGCAGGCACCATGACCACGGAAATGATCGTCAACGTCAGTCCGCGCGAGACCCGCGCGGCCCTGCTCGAGAACGGAGTGCTGCAGGAGCTTTTCGTCGAGCGGGCGAGTCGCATGGGCCTCGCGGGCAACCTGTACAAGGGCCGCGTATCGCGGGTCCTGCCCGGCATGCAGGCTGCCTTCATTGACATCGGTCTCGAGCGCACGGCGTTCCTGCACGTGTCCGACATCGTGCAGCCGGCCGACGCCGAAGGCTCCGGCGAAGAAACGCGGACCGAGAACATCCGTGAGCTGGTGAGCGAGGGCGGCGACATCCTGGTGCAGGTGCTGAAAGACCCGCTCGGCACCAAGGGCGCGCGCCTCACCACGTTCATCACGATTCCTTCGCGTTACCTCGTCTACATGCCTTTCGGTCACGGCGTCGGCATCTCCGCGCGCATCGAGACGGAGGAAGAGAGACTGCGGCTGCGCGAGCTGATGCAGTCGTTCTTGACGCCCGGCGCGGCGGGCGGCTACATCGTGCGCACCGCAGCCGAAGGCGCGGCGGTCGAGGCGCTGCGCGCCGACATGCTGTTCCTGCGCAAGCTCTGGGAAGTGCTCTCGACCAAGGCGGCAGTCACGCGCGCAGGCATGCTCGTGCACGAAGACCTGCCACTGCCGCTGCGCCTGATGCGTGATCTCGTCGGCGAGGGCGTCGACCGCGTGCTGGTCGATCACGAGCGCACCTGCGACCGAATGCAGGAATTCGCGACGACGTTCATGCCCGCGCACGGCGCCCGCGTCGAGCGTTACACCGGCAACCGGCCGCTCTTCGACCTGCACGGCGTGGAAGAAGAGGTCCAGCGCTCGCTCGAGCGCAAGGTGCCGCTCAAGTCGGGCGGCTACCTGATCATCGACCAGACCGAGGCGCTCACGACCATCGACGTCAACACGGGCGCGTACGTCGGGCACCGCAACCTCGAGGAGACGATCTACCGCACGAACCTCGAAGCGGCGGTTGCGATCGCGCGGCAGCTGCGGCTGCGCAACCTCGGCGGCATCATCATCATCGACTTCATCGACATGGAAGAGGAGGAGCACCGCAAGCAGGTGCTGCAGGCGCTCGAGAAGGCGCTGGCGAAGGATCACGCGAAGACGCACGTGTCTGCGGTGTCGCCGCTCGGCCTGGTCGAGATGACGCGCAAGCGCACGCGCGAAAGCCTTGCGCACCAGTTGTGCTCGCCTTGCCCGGCCTGCGAGGGCCGCGGCTTCGTGAAGACGCCGCAGACCGTCTGCTACGAGATCCTGCGCGAGAACGTCCGCGAGTCGAAGCAGTTCAACGCGCGCGAGTTCCGCATCCTCGCGTCGCAGTCGGTGATCGACATGGTCCTCGACGAGGAATCGCAGAGCCTCGCCGGCC
>JBAVIQ010000274.1:0-1983 GCA_049687035.1 Steroidobacteraceae bacterium | reverse complement strand
TCCTCAACTGGCGCGAGATCGCGGACGAACTGATTCCGTACGCGAAAAAGCAGGGCTACACGCACCTCGAGCTGATGGGCGTGGCCGAGCATCCGTTCGACGGCTCGTGGGGCTACCAGGTCGTCGGCTACTACGCGCCGAGCTCGCGTTTCGGCACGCCGCAGGATTTCATGGCCTTCGTCGATCGCTGTCACCAGGCGGGCCTGGGCGTGATCATCGACTGGGTGCCGGCGCATTTCCCGCGCGACGACCACGGTCTCGCGAACTTCGACGGTTCGAGCCTGTACGAGCACTCGGATCCGCGGCTCGGTGAGCACGCGGACTGGGGCACCAAGATCTTCAATTACGGCCGGCACGAGGTGCGCAATTTCCTCGTGGCGAACGCGCTGTACTGGATCGACCGGTACCACATCGACGGACTGCGCGTGGATGCCGTCGCCTCGATGCTGTACCTCGACTACAGCCGCAAGGCCGGTGAATGGGTGCCGAACCGGTACGGCGGCCGCGAGAACCTCGACGCGATCGAGTTCCTGCGTCAACTGAATATTGCGGTCGGCCGGGACTACCCGGGCGTGATGACGTTCGCCGAAGAATCGACTGCGTTTCCCGGCGTCACGCAAGCGGCGCACCTGGGCGGGCTCGGGTTCCACTTCAAGTGGAACATGGGCTGGATGAACGACACGCTGCGCTACGCCGAGCTCGATCCGGTGCATCGCCGGTTCCACCACTCGCTGGTGACTTTCTCGTTCGTCTACGCCTGGACCGAAAAATTCGTGCTGCCGATCTCGCACGACGAAGTCGTGCACGGCAAGGGCTCGCTGCTCGACAAGATGCCCGGCGACGAGTGGCAGAAGCGCGCGAACTACCGCTGGTTCCGCGCGTTCATGACGGCGCACCCGGGCAAGAAGCTGCTGTTCATGGGTAGCGAGTTCGGGCAGTGGCAGGAATGGCGCGAGCAGCATTCGCTCGATTGGCACCTGCTCGAGCAGCCCGCGCATCGCGGGCTGCTCGACCTGAACCGTGACCTGAACCACCTCTATCTCGACAATCCGGTGCTGCACGCCAGTGACACCGACCCCGCTGGTTTCGCGTGGATCGACTTGCACAATGGCGACCAGAGCGTGTTCGCGTTCCTGCGCCGCTCGCCGCTGCACCCAGGCCTGCCGCCGCTGCTGTGCGTGTTCAACTGCACGCCGGTGCCGCGTGAAGCTTATTGGCTCGGCGTTCCCGCGACGGGCAAGTACCGCAAGGTGTTCGACACGGATGCCACGCGCTTCGGCGGCTCCGGCTACAACCAGCAGGAGCGCGTCGTGACGCAGCTCGCGCCGTGCCAGGGTTACCCTTGCCACATCCGGCTCGACTTGCCGCCGCTCGGCGCGCTGTTCTTCGAACTCGCCGACTGAGCGTCTGATGGACCTGTTCGACCCCGCCGCGCAGGACGACGTCGCCATCGACATGGCACCGGGCGCGCCACGCCTGGAAGCGGGCTCGCCCCAACCGCTCGGCGCGAACTGGACTGGGCGCGGTACGAATTTCGCGGTGTTTTCGGCACACGCCGAGCACATCGAGCTCTGCCTGTTCGATGCCGGCGGTCGCGACGAAATCGCCCGGCTCGAACTGCCGTCACGCACGGGCGATCTGTGGCACGGCTTCCTGCCGGCCCGCTTCGGCGGTCCGGGGCTGCAGTACGGCTACCGCGTGCACGGGCCCTACGATCCTGCGCGCGGCCTGCGCTTCAATCCGTCGAAGCTGCTGATCGATCCCTGCGCGCAGTCGCTGCGCGGAACCTTCGAGTGGCATCCATCGCTGCACGGGTCAGTGAGCGGTAGTGACGACCTGCCCTCACCTGCTGACAGCGCGCCGCACGTGCCACGTGCCGAAGTGGTCGACGGCAGTTTCGACTGGGCGAAGGTGCACTCGCCGAACGTGCCATGGCGCGACACGATCATCTACGAAGTGCACGTCAAGGGGTTCACGCAACGG
>JBAVIQ010000273.1:0-2620 GCA_049687035.1 Steroidobacteraceae bacterium | reverse complement strand
AATCATGGAAGCGGCCAACCGCGGCGCGCGCGAAGCCGGCGGACTGAGCCTGGGCTGCAACATCCGCCTGCCGCGCGAACAGAAGCCCAACGCTTACCTCGACCGCTTTATCCCCTTCGAGCATTTCTTCGTGCGCAAGGTGATGCTGGTGAAGTACTCGTGCGCATTCGTCGTGATGCCGGGTGGCTTCGGCACGCTCGACGAAGCGTTCGAACTTGCCACGCTGGTGCAGAACGGCAAGATCGAGCGCTTTCCGCTGATCGCGGTGGGGAGGGACTTCTGGGGCGAGCTGGAGCGGTTCCTCGATCAGACGCTGGTGGGCGAAGGCACGATCACGCCCGAGGAACTCGCGCTCCTGCGTCTCGCGGACACGGCCGAGGAAGTCGTTCGCATCGCGCGCGAAGCGCCCGGGACCTGACGGATAGACCCGGGGTCCGGCCCGAAGCATGAGCCGAAGGCCGCTCACGGCGCCTTGCCCTCAAGCCGCCAGCAGGTCTTCGAGCAATCGCCAGCGTTCCAGTTTCTGCGCAAATCGCAGCGATGCATGCGCCGGGCTCGTCGATGGCAGCAGGTGCAGGGGCAGCGCCTGCGCGTGCACAGGCAGTCCGGGCTGTACCAGTTGCTGGTACAAGCGGTGGGCGGTTGCACCGTTGGTGCACACCCACTCGATCCGTGGATGCTCGCGCAGGAAGCCTGCGAAATCGTTCGGCACCACCGTCGCGAGATCGATCGCGGAATCGAGGCTGCCGGGGCGCGCGGCCGACTGGCACACGTCCCACAGCGCGACACCGCTCGCGCGCAGGCGTTCTGCCCTCTCGGCGTACGGCATATCCGGCCCGGCATCGAACAACGCGCCCATGATCCGCCAGAACGCGTTCTGCGGCTGGGCGTAGTACTGGCGCGCCGCGAGCGACGCCTGGCCGGGCAGCGAACCGAGGATCAGCAGGCGCGCATCCGGTGCGGCGATCGGCGGGAAGCCTCGCGCCGCCAGGATGCTCAAGCCGCTTCGTCGCGTTTCGGCGTCTTCCGCTGCTCGGACTCGCGCGCGGCCAGGTCCCGCGCCGGATGCTCGTAGTCGTGCTTCTCCCAGTCGCGATACTGCGGCGGAATCGGGTTCATCGACCCGTCGGCGAGCCAGCCCAGGGCGCCGTCCATGAACAGCCCGGCGACCTTGCGATAAGAGCGGTTGTTGTTCGACTTGACCGCACGGAAGTTCGCTTCGATGCGCCGCCGCGCCTCGCGGCAGAAGAGGTCCGCCAGTTCCTGCGGACTCTGGTCCGCAGGGTTCTCGCCGAGCAGGTGGTCCGCGTACGACAGCGTGGTCGACATGACGAACAGGTCGACGCCGATGTCGACGAAGTTGCCGAGGATCAGCTGCTCCTTCTCGAGCTTGGGGCCAAACCTGGCCATCGTGGCGAACAGCCGCCGGGCCAGCAGCTTGCTGGTCTTGCCCGCGTAAGCGAGGTGCTTGCGGTTCACCTCGCTGAGGTGCCTGGCCTCGTAGTGATGACCGGTCTCGGGCATGAACAGCTTCGGCAGCCACGTGGAGTAGAACCCGGCTGCCTTCATCATGGCTTCGCCCTTGCTGAGCTTCTGGCCGGGCTTGGGCTGGAGGATCGGCATCACCAGCTTGAAATGCGTGTCGAGCGCCTCGCGCGCCATGATCAGGTGCATGACCTGCGACGAGCCTTCGAAGATGCGTCCGACCCGCATGTCGCGGATCGCCATCTCGACGCTGGTCGGTCGCTCGCCGCGCTCGTAGAGCGAAGTTGCCCGCTCGTAGCCGCGGCCGCCGCGCACCTGCAGGTAGTCGTCGAGGATGCGGTAGAGCGTCTCTGAGCAGAAGTACTTGGCTGCGGCGGCCTCCAGCCGGATATCGACGTTCTTGCGATCAGCCAGCGCGCAAGTCAGGTACACCATGCTCTTCATCGCGAACAGGTGCGCGGCGTAACTCGAGACCATCCGGGCGATGGCCTGGTGCTTGCCGACCGGCTGGCCCCACTGCTGCCGCGTCGTGATCCACCAGCGGGCATCGTCGACGAAGGCCATGCCGACGCCGATGGCGGCGGCGGGCAGGCCGAGGCGGCCGACGTTCAGAGTGGCCAGCGCGATCTTCAGTCCCTCGCCGGGCTTGCCGATAATGTTTTCCGCGGGCACGCGCACGTTCTTGAACGTGACCGAGCCATTGGCGATGCCGCGTAGCCCCATGAATGTGGAGCGCCGCACCCGTTCGACGCCCGGCCACGCGGTCTCGACCACGAAGCACGAAATCTGCGGAATCTTCTTGCCGTTCGGCAGTTCCTTGTCCGGTGTGCGCGCCAGCACGGCGATCAACGTCGTCTTGGGGTCCGTGACGTTCGTGCACCACTGCTTGTCGCCGTTCAGGATGAACGCCTTGCCGTCCTCAGTGAGCGTGGCCACGGTACTCATGCGCGCCGGGTCGGAGCCGACGTCGGGTTCAGTCAGCGCGAACGCGGAAATCTCCCCCCGCGCGAGTCGCGGCAGGTACTTGCGCTTCTGCTCCTCGGTACCGAACTCGCGCAACGGCTGCGGCACGCCGATGCTCTGGTGCGCCGAGAGGTACGTGACCGTGTTGGAACAATAGCTCCCGATCATGCCC
>JBAVIQ010000272.1:0-10984 GCA_049687035.1 Steroidobacteraceae bacterium | reverse complement strand
ATGCCCGCCTTGCGCTTCTGCATCGCGACGACGTCGAACGCGAGACCGGTTGTGGAAATGCCGTGCGCCGAGAATTCCGATTGCGCGCGGTGATACAGCTCGGACGATTCGAGCAGCGCCTTCGACGGAATGCAGCCGGCGTTCAGGCAGGTGCCGCCAAACGCGTACGCACCGTCGTAGTTCTGCCACTCGTCGATGCAGGCGACCTTGAGCTTGTTCTGCGCCGCGCGGATCGCGCAGGGATAGCCGGCAGGGCCGGCGCCGATCACAACCACATCGTACGAGTCAGACATAGGAACTCCGAATCAGATCTGCAGCAGCAAGCGTGAGGGATCTTCCAGCGACTCCTTCACCGACACCAGGAACTGTACGGCTTCCTTGCCATCAATGAGCCGGTGATCGTAGGAGAGCGCGAGGTACATCATGGGCCGCACGACGACCTGGCCGTCGACGACCACGGGGCGCTCCTGGATCTTGTGCATGCCGAGGATCGCGCTCTGCGGCAGGTTGAGTATCGGGGTCGACAGCAGTGAGCCGAACACTCCGCCATTGGTGATCGTGAACGTGCCGCCCGTGAGTTCTTCGAGCGTCAACTGGCCCTCGCGGGCGCGCGTAGCGTACCCGACGACCGACTTCTCGATTTCGCCGAAACCCATCTGGTCCGCATTGCGCAGCACCGGCACGATGAGTCCACGCTCGGTCGAAACGGCGACCCCCACGTCGTAGAACTCGTGATAGACGATGTCGTTGCCGTCGACCGATGCATTGACGACAGGGAAGCGCTTGAGCGCCTCGACGCACGCCTTGACGAAGAACGACATGAAGCCGAGCCGCGCGCCGTGTTCCTTCTCGAACTTTTCCTTGTAACGGGCGCGCAACTCGTTGACACCTTTCAGGTCGACCTCGTTGAACGTGGTCAGCATCGCTGCCGTCGACTGCGCCTGGATCAGGCGTTCCGCGATGCGCGCACGCAACCGCGTCATGGGCACGCGACGCTCGCCTCGCTCACCCGCGGGCAGCGAAGGTGCCGGCACTGCGGCGGGCTTCGCGGCCGATGCGAGCCCGGGGGTGGCAGCGGGTGCCGCACTCTTGTCGGCAAGGTGAGTCAGCACGTCCCCCTTTGTGATGCGACCATCGCGACCCGAGCCCGCGATCTCGGCCGGCGCGAGCTTGTGTTCTTCGACCAGACGGCGAACCGAAGGCGCGAGCTTGTCTGAATCCTTCTTTACCTCTCCCGCTGCAGTGGGCGAGGCTGCGCCCTCACCCGGCCTGCGGCCGGCCTCCCCCGTTGAGACGGGCGACGTAAGAACAGTGGCGCCCTCCTCGATAACGGCCAGAACCTGCCCGCCGGTAACCGTCGTGCCGTTCTGGACCTTGATCTCCTTCAGCACGCCGCTCGCGGGCGCCGGCACTTCGAGCACGACCTTGTCCGTCTCCAGGTCAACCAGGTTCTCGTCGCGGTTGACGGCGTCACCAGGTTGCTTGCGCCACGCGACGAGCGTGGCGTCGGCCACCGACTCGGGCAATTGCGGGACGCGGACTTCGATCGTGCTCATGACTTCTTCCTGGTGCTGGCCGTGGCGCGCAGACGTGTGGTTGCGCGCGCAGGCTGTACTTGCGTGGAGGCGGTGATCGCCGCAGCAACGAGGCCGTGCTGCTCCGTCGAATGAATCTGTGGAATTCCAGTAGCCGGCGCGGCGGCCGGACGGCGGCCCGAGTACAGCAGATCCTGGTTACCTTTGAGCGACTCCTGCAGCCGGTGGCGAATCTGGTACCAGGCGCCCTGGTTCTGCGGCTCTTCCTGGCACCAGACGATCTCGCCCGCATTCGGGTAGTGCGCGAGTGCGGCGGCGTAATCCTCGGAAGGGAACGGATAGAGCTGCTCGATACGCACGATCGCGACGTTGCGGGCTTCGTCGGCGCGGCGCGCCTCGAGCAGGTCGAAGTAGACCTTGCCCGAGCAGAACACGACGCGCGTGACGTCCTGCGGCGTCAACTCGTCGATTTCGTTCACGACGCACTGGAACGCGCCCTTGGTGAGATCGTCGAACGCCGACACCGACAGCTTGTGCCGCAGCAGGCTCTTCGGCGTCATGACGATGAGCGGCTTGCGGAACGAACGTATCATCTGCCGGCGCAGCATGTGGAACATCTGCGCAGGTGTGGACGGCACACACACCTGCATGTTGTTCTCGGCGCAGAGCTGCAGGAAGCGTTCGAGTCTGGCCGACGAGTGCTCGGGCCCCTGCCCTTCGTAGCCATGCGGCAGGAACAGCGTGAGCCCGCAGTAACGGCCCCACTTCGCTTCACCCGACGAAATGAACTGGTCGATGATCACCTGCGCGCCGTTCGCGAAGTCGCCGAACTGGCCTTCCCAGATGACGAGGCAATTGGGATCGGTGATCGAGTAACCGTATTCGAAACCGAGGACGGCTTCCTCGGACAGCAGCGAATCAGTCACCCGGAAGCGCGGCTGCCCGGCCTTCAGGTGCTTGAGCGGGATGTGCGTCGCGCCCGTGCCCTGGTCGTGGCCCACCGCGTGCCGATGGAAGAACGTGCCGCGGCCGCTGTCCTGGCCCGTGAGGCGAATCTCGTAGCCTTCCTCGAGCAGGCTCGCGTAGGCGAGCGTCTCGGCGAAGCCCCAGTCCACCATCAACTGGCCGGCCGCCATCTTGCGCCGGTCATCGATAACCTTCTGCACCTGGCGATGCAGCGTGAAGCCTGCAGGGAACGTCGTGACCCGTGCCGCGAGGTCCCGCAACAGCGCCGGCTTCACGCCGGAACGGATTTCCTCGAACCAGTCGACGTCGTGGTACTTGGTCCAGTCCACTGTGTGCTTGTTGCCAATCAGGCCGAGCACGTTCTTGGTTTGCGGCTTGCCTTCGTCGAGACCGCGACGGTACTGCTCGACGAGTGCATCAGCATCCCCCGCGGAGATCACGCCTGCGGCCGCAAGCTTGTCGGCATAAAGCTGCCGCGTGGTCGGCTTCTTGCGGATCGCGGCGTACATGACCGGCTGCGTCGCCGCGGGCTCGTCGGCCTCGTTGTGTCCGAGCCGGCGATAGCAGACCAGGTCGATCACGACGTCCTTGTGGAACTTCATGCGGTAATCGACGGCGAAGCGCGCCGCGAACACCACCGCTTCGGGATCGTCGCCATTCACGTGCAGGATCGGCGCTTCGATCATCTTCGCGACGTCGCTGCAATAGAGGGTCGAGCGCGTGTCGCGCGGATCGTGCGTGGTGAAGCCCACCTGGTTGTTGACGATCAGGTGAATCGTGCCGCCCGTGTAGAACGCACGGGCTTGCGACATCTGCAGGGTTTCCTGGTTCACGCCCTGGCCGGCGAATGCCGAATCGCCGTGGATCAGCACGGGCATTACCTTGTCGCCGCGCTCGTCGCCACGCCGCTCCTGACGGGCGCGCACCGAGCCTTCGACGACCGCGTTCACCACCTCGAGGTGTGACGGGTTGAACGCGAGCGCGACGTGGACATTGCCTGACGGCGTCTTCACGTCGCACGAGAAGCCCTTGTGGTACTTGACGTCGCCCGAGCCCTTGAGCTGCTGGAGGTCGTACTTGCCCTCGAATTCCGAGAACAGCGCCTCGGGTGACTTGCCCAGGACATTGACCAGCACGTTGAGCCGGCCGCGATGCGCCATGCCGAATACAATGTCTTCGACTCCGCTCGAACCGCCACTCTGGAGGACTTCCTCGAGCAGCGGGATGAGGCTGTCGCCGCCTTCGAGCGAGAACCGCTTCTGCGCGGGATAGCGCGTGGCGAGGTAGCGCTCGAGACCTTCGGCCATCGTCAGGTGACGCAGGATTTCCCGGCGCGATTCGGCGGGCAGCGCCTGGTGCATGCGACCGACCTGGAAGCGATCCTGCAGCCAGAGGCGCTCGGTTTCATCAGATACATGCGCGAACTCGGCACCGATGGTGCCGCAGTAGATGTGCTGCAGTTGGGCGATGATGTCGCGCAGCTTGAGCCGTGGCTTGATCGCACCGTTGCGACTGCCCGTGAGGAACTCGGTGTCGAGGTCGACCGCGGTGAGTCCGAGGTAATCGAGCCCGAGCACCTTCGGCACCGGACGAACGGTGAGACCGAGCGGATCAATGTCCGCGATCAGGTGACCGCGGTTGGCGTAGATCTGGATAAGCCTTGAGACGGCGCCCTGCTTGGCTGCCGCTGAATCGCCAATCGGAGGCGAGCCCGCGGGTCCCCCCGCCACGGGCCCTGCCGGCAGCGGCCGCCGCGGGACCTTGGCGCGACGCGCCAGCTCTTCGATCAACGGGCCGTGGGCAACGTCCTGGTCCGCTGGGCCCCAGCTCGAAAAATACTCACGCCAGCGCGCATCAACGGAGTCCGGATGCGCGAGATAGCGTTCATACATCGCCTCGAGGTAGGCATCGTTTCCGGCCGCCAGCGGGGTGGCCGTCAGCATCGATTTGGGTTCGGTCATCGTGTCCCGTTCGCACCCGGCCAGGGGCCGGATCCAGGCATTCGGTTCAGGAAAAAATGGCCGAGTAGTTTATCGAAATCGAGGAGTCGGGGCAGCAAACCGGCGTACCCGACCAAGGTACGCGATTTCCGGCCGACCGCCAGTTTACAGTCCGCGTCGATCCAACACTCATCCGCTCGACGTCACGATCCGCGACATCTGCGACCCGCGCCGGCCACACCCTTCCGCGCTAGACTCGGCGCACGAGCGGCGGCAGGGGTTGAGAACGATGACCGGGGACGAGGGCATGCAGGGCGCAGAAACGCGCCCGACGGCATTCCTCAGCTATTCACACGCGGACCAGGACCGGGTCCGTCTGCTCGCCAACGCGCTCGAACAGGCCGGCATCAACGTCTGGTGGGACACGCTGATCGAGGGTGGCGCGGTCTTCGCAAAGTCCGTCGAGGTCGCCCTTGCCCGCTGCGATGCGGTGATCGTCGCCTGGTCGACAGTCTCGGTGTCGTCCGACTGGGTGCTCGACGAAGCCGCGCAGGGCCGCGACATGCGCAAGCTGGTACCGGTCTCGCTCGACGGTACAATGCCACCCCTTGGGTTCAGGCAATACCTCTCTGTCGACCTGCTGAGCTGGCGCGGCGATGCCAACGCAGCGCAGATTGCGACGATCGTGCGTGGCGTCGAAGCCGTCGCGGGCCGGCCGGCTGACACCGCCACACATCAGGGCAAGCTGCACGCACCGAGTTCCCCGCCACCTGCTCGCCTGACGCGTCGCACGCTGCTGCTGGCCACGGGCGGCACGGCGCTCGCCGGAGTGGTGGGAATCTTCGCGTGGCGCAGCGGTCGGCTCGGTGGCGGCTCGACCGCAGCGACGGGCAACAGCGTTGCCGTGCTGCCTTTCAAGAACATCAGCGGCGACGTCAGCCAGGACTATTTCTCGGACGGTCTTTCCGAAGAGCTGCGCTCCACCCTCGCCCGCAACTTGAAGCTGCAGGTGATGGCGCAGGCATCGTCCGCCAGGTTCCGCGATCGTGCCGAGGATGCCGTGACGATCGCGACACGCCTCGGTGTGGCTTATCTGCTCGATGGCACGGTCCGGAAGTCGGGCGAGATCGCGCGCATCACCGCGGACCTGATCGACGGGCGCACCGGGTTCAGCCGGTGGTCGCAGAGCTTCGACCGTTCGCTGCACGATATCTTCGCCGTGCAGAGCGAAATTGCGCGCACTGTCGCCAACGCGCTCGCGGCCGAGATGGTGCCCGACCCGAAGGTGCCCGCAGGCAGCGCGGGCGCGCTTGCAGCCGAAGGCGGAACTCGCAGTGCCGAGGCCTACGACGCCTATCTAAGGGGTCGCGCGCTGTACGACCTGAGCGCCGACGAGGCGTCCGACCGCGCAGCGCTCGCGCAGTTCGATGCGGCCATCGCGGCAGACCCGAACTACGCGCCCGCCCATGCCGCACGCGCCCGCTCGTTGACCGCCATTGCCAACCAGTATGGCAAGGCCGGGCAACTGCAGGAGTTTTACGAGTCGGCGATCGAATCGGCGCAGCGCGCGATCGAGATTGCTCCCGGACTGGCCGACGCCTACTCGACGCTCGGATTCACTTTATTCCAAGGCAGGCTCGATGCCCGCGGCGCGCGCGAACCGTTCGAGCGATCAAGGGAGCTCGGCGCGGGTGAAGCCACCGTGCTGGCGCGGTACGCGCAGTACTGTGCTCGCGTCGGCCGCAAACAGGACGCCGCCGCCGCCATCCAGCGGGCACTGTTGCTCGACAAGCTGAATCCCCTCATTCATCGCGCGGCAGGCGCGATCGAGTACGCAGCGCGCAATTACCGGGCCTCAATCCCTCCTGCTCGGCAGGCGCTGCAGATGAACCCGCGCATGTCGCGTGCGCACGCGGCGATCGGCGATGCCCTGTTCATGCTCGGCCGCCACGACGAGGCGCGAGCCGAGTACCTGGTGGAGCCCGCCAGTGATTTCGGCCTGACCGGCCTGGCTGTGGTCGAGCACCAGCTCGGCCATCTGCAGTCGGCACGCGACGCTTTTGCGAAGATCGAGCGGGAAGGCGACCGGGTACGGTACCAGCAGGCCCAGATTCTCGCGCAGTGGGGCCAGTTCGACGCTGCGATCGAACGCCTGCAGCGGGCGCGTGCCATCGGTGATTCAGGACTCGTGTACGCGCGCAACGACCCCTGGCTGGACCCGCTGCGGGGCGACCCCCGCTTCGCCGGCTTGCTGCGAAGCATTGGCTTCGAATAGTCTCCGCACAGCCTCGCGACTGGGACGCCGGGCTTCCATTCACTTAACTCTAGTGGGGAAGGGACATGAAGGAAGCGTTCAAGATCAGTGCCGCCATTGCAGCCGCCCTGCTGCTGGCAGCGTGCGCAAAGAAGGAAGAAGCGGCAGCTCCGGCGCCCGAACCTGCAGCTGCGGCTCCGGCTGAAATGGCACCGGCTGAAATGGCACCGGCTGAAGCCGCCCCGGCTGAGGGCGCCGCGACCGATGCCGCTGCGGTACCGGCCGAAGAGGACGCCTCGCAATCCGGCGGCGACAAGGTCAAGCCGCAATAAGCGACACTCGCACCGCAGGGCGGCAGCCATGCCGTCCTGCGATGCACCGCTCGTTCAAGGCAACGAGGACTTTGTCGGTGGCAGCACCATCGCCTGCTTGATCCAGCCAAGGTAACTGTCGACGCGCGTATACGCGCCCGGGTTGCCGTCACCGCTGCACCTGGACTTGCCCCAGCTGACGATGCCCACGACCATCGGCGTGCCCGTGGCGGGCGTCAACCCGCCTCCACTGTCGCCCCGACATGTCGACTTCTGCGGCGCCCCCGCGCAGATCACCTTGTCGTGCACCTTCTGCGGGCCGTAGCCCGGCAGCTTCCTGCAGCGCTCGGTGTTCATCACCTGCATCACGACTCGCATCAGCACCGCGCTAGGCGCATGTTCCGGCACGGGTTCCGTCTTGCCCCAGCCCGTCGCTGCCACCGGCTCCCCATCCTTGACCGGCCGGTCGTTCACCGGAATCGGACGGATCTTGAACGGATCGCGCGTGCCAATCGTCCGCGCGTCGGCGACGATTCGAACCAGCGCGATGTCGTTCGCGTACATGTTTGGCGAGTTCGGCAGCAGTTTCTCGTCGTACTTCGAATGCCGCACGATGCGGTCGATCTTGTACGAAATTCCGTCACCCTTCGAAATGTCGGTGGCACCGAGACGCACGCGGTAACCGGCGCGAACCATGTCGTCGTCGATGCAGTGCGCCGCCGTCAGCACCCAGTCCTTGTCGATCAGGGTTCCGCCGCACATGTGCTGCAACTGCCAGAGCGGCATGCCCTTCTTGATCTTCTCCGCCCATTGCGGCGCGTTGTCGGGATAGAAGATCTGCGCCTGCCAGGGTGCACCGTACACTTTGATGGCATTGCCACCGGTGGAATACGGCACGTCGTCATCGCTACCGGCAGTCGACGTAGGTCCGGCGGCGGCAGGTCGGGTGCCGACTGGGCGCGTTTCGATCTTCTGGCGACGCAGGATCGGCATGTCCTCGGAATCGGAACGAGGGTTGGGCGGCGTCTCCATCGGTACGACAGTGCGACCAGTGGATCCGGTCGTGGTGGACGGCCTGGAAGTCGACGGGCCAGTCGGTCTCGCGACCTCGACGTACTGGTCGGGCTCGTAGGCGACCCATTCTTCGCCGGGTGGATTCATGATGGGGTCGATCGGGATCGAATAGGCGGATTCAGGAATGTCGACCTCGGGTGCCCACACTTCCGACTCGCCCATTGGAACAGCCTCAAACTGTTCGATCGCGACGACGGTCCCGGTCGATTCGGAAGCGTCCGCTGAGTCGTCACCGGCGGCGCTGGCGTGATCGGCGTCAGGCTCAGCGGTGGCATCGTCCCCGGCCGGATCGTCACCCGCGGCTTCCTCGGGGGGCTCGGCGGCGGCGTCTGCTGCGATCGCTGCGTCTTCGGCAGGCTCGGCCGCTTCGGCTTGCTCTGCTTCGGCTACCTGCGCCTGCTCATCCGCCTCGTCGGCGTTCTCCTCAGCCTGTTGCGCCGCAAGTGAGCCTGTGAGGCTCAGCAGCAGCGCGAGCAATGCCGCATGCGCAATGCCGCGCGACGAACCCGCCAGGATCTTCCGCATCTTGCACTCCCCCTTGCGCGAGCCGGGGCTGTCTGCGCCCCATTGCGACGGAGTTTAGGACGGAACCCCCGCGTGACGACAGCCCGCCGTGCAGGAGGCTGCGATTCCTCAGGCGACGGCCAGATCGCACGCTCAGGGATCTTCGACGACAAAGCCCTTCTGTTTCAATTGCGCGACGTAGCCATTCGGCTTCAGGATCTCGTCCACGGACAGCACGGCTACCGTGGATGCATTTCGCGTGAGCGACATCTCGGCCGCAGCCACCCAGGCACTCCTGACGCGCTCCAGCAAGTCACCGTAACCCCGTTCCTGCATGAACGACGACTCCAGCATCACGCCGATGCACGCGCTTGCCCGTTCGACAGGCGCGAGTTTCCTCAAGCGCGCGACGTCACCAACGGCCCACGCGTTCGCGCGCTCGCGCATCAGGTCGAGGTCGGATTCGAGCCGCTGCAGTGTGCGCGAAAAGCACTCGACGTCGGCCAGCGGGGTCGACTTGAATTCCTTGATCGCCCCCCGTGCTTTCTCCACCTTGAGCTCGATCTCGGGTTCCGTGATCGGTACGCGCACTCTGCGTGCGAGCTTTTCGACTGTGGGCCAGACACCGTCGTACGGCACCAGGTCGTTCTTCTTCAGCGCAGCGCGATACAACTCCTGCGCGGCGAATATCGGCCGCCAGTCTTCGACGTCGTCGTCGTTGCCCAGGTAGCGCGCCTTGAGCGGCAGCCAGCGCGCATAGAGATCGGCAGGAACGACCTCCTGCAAGCGCTTGTCGTCGGGATTGCGGCGCACGCCAATCAACGAAGGCAGCAAGGTGATGCCGCCCAGCGGCCCCGCGGAGGCACTGACCGACACCGGTGCGAGCACCGCCTGAGACGCGGCCAGCACGGTTGCCAGTTCGGTCGAGCGCCACGTAATCTTCTTTGGCAGCGGACTGTAGTTACCGAGGATCCACAGCACGTGTCCTTGCGGATCGCCAGGGCGAGTCACCTTCCATAGTCCCGGCCCGGGTTGCTGGCCGGTGACCAGAACCTCCTCCAGCGCTTCGTCGGCGCGGGCCGGCAGGTTGAGCAGGAAGGCGGCGCCCAGGACCAGCGCCAACCAGCGGCAGCGGATGTTCATGATGCGCCAGAGTAGCAGCCTGGCCTTCCTGCTTGGCGTCGGCGACTGCACATGAGCCGCAGACGACGCGTTGCAGGCCGCGGGGAAATCCAGGGTTGTCGCCGGTCGAGCTTCGCCGAGTTCCCCGACCAGGACCAACGTCGTGAACGCCAGCTGTCGCAACTGCTCGAGGCGGTTGCCATTGCGGAGGGTGCCTGCGCTGAACGGCGACAAAAAAAGAGGCAGGATTCCCTGCCCCTCTCGAAATGACCAACAAGGTCGACTTCGTCTTCTTCTTAGCGACAGCAATGACTGCGCATCAGCGCCGCTCACTGCACACGACGCTGCCGTCGAGACCAACGTTCATCACGTTGGCAGGCGTGCCCTCGCACGCAACCTAAGTCGACGGTGGTTGTTTCGGGAGCCCGGCTTTCGTCCCCATTCTCGGGAGAACCGTGGCTTTGCGGCCCTGCCTCGCGACAGGTGTGCCTATTCGTTCAGCCAATCCTCAGGCCGTAAGCACTTTTACACCGCATCGAATCCGAATTGGTGCAGATTGAACTTATTCTTAAAATGCGCCCGCTGACCATGTTCCGCGAATACCGAGATCCACCGCAGTCACTGTGCTTCACGCCGCCCGCCCTTGCAGGCGTTGCTCGTAGTCTGCGCTGTAGCTGCAGCCACCTGCACGAATCAGTGATCCGTCACTCTCCGCCCGTTGCTCGCGCGACGGCCCCCGCCTTGCGCCAACTGGGAACTCAGAGCCCATGGATCCCGTTCATCCTGTTGGCGGCGGTCGGATCCGTCACGACGGTCTTCATGATGGAGGTACCGGCATTCACACGCCCGGGCGTCGCACGTTGGTTGCGGCAGCGGCGGCGCTTCACCCGAGAGGAACCGCTGACGACCGTACTTCTGCGCCGTCTGGTGACAGCCTGAACCCGCCTTGATGCTGACGGCGTGATAGGGGTTGGTGACGTGGTGAAACTGCATCTGGCGACCGGACAATTGCACCGTCGCCTGAATGCGCTTGCGTTGCCACCAGGACAATAGGTTGAATTCCATGGTCGTGCTTCCTGCGCGAACTGCGCCTCCAACCGACGTTTGTAGTCTAGCGCCGCTGCCGCCTAGCGTACAGGTTCGCTCCGCCTGCTGCTCACGGTGCGCCGTCACGAATTGCCCTAGGCGCCCCGCAGGACTCCCCGCTCCTGCGTTTCTTCCCAGTACACGCACTCGCGCAGCCGCCAATTTCGACGAGCCCGGCAGGAATACTGCAGG
>JBAVIQ010000271.1:0-2459 GCA_049687035.1 Steroidobacteraceae bacterium | reverse complement strand
GCTCGACGCGGAACTCGCGATGGTGCGCTACGTCGCATGGGCGATCCCCGCCATCGGCTTCATTGGTACCGTGCGCGGCATCGGTGAAGCGCTGCAGCAGGCGCACAAGGCGGTCGAAGGCGACGTGTCGGGCGTGGTTGCCGGCCTCGGCATCGCCTTCAACTCGACGCTTGTTGCGTTGGGCCTGAGCATTCTCGTGATGTTCATGCTGCACCAGATCCAGCTGCGCCAGGAGCGCGCCGTGCTCGACGCCGAGGCGTTCCTCGACGAACACGTCGTGCGCCAGATGATGGTGAGATAAGCGGCCGCGCCATGAGCCTGCTCGCGGTCGAACTGAATGACGCCGGACTGCTGCTTGCGCGAACGGGCGACGACGGCACTCCTGTGATTGTTGGCGAGGAAAGTCCAGGACTCGCGGTGCTGCACGAAGGTCGCGTTCATGTCGGTGGCGACGCCGTGCGCCGCTACCGTATCGCGCCGCTGCACGCACAGAACCGGTTCTGGCAGTCGCTCAGCCTGGATTCGTTGCCGTGGTCGGCCCGCGGCATCGCGACGGCGGCTGATCTCGCGCACGCGCACCTGTCTGCCGTGCTGACGGCGGAAGCGCGACACGGCGCGGAGGAGTTGTTGCTCGCCGTGCCCCCCGGCTATACGCGGGAGCAACTCGGCCTGCTCGTCGGCGTCGCCAACGAGTGCGGCGTGTCGGTGCGTGGCCTCGTGGATGCGGGGCTTGCCGCGGTCGCCACGGTCGCGCCGGCGCCCTGCCTGCTGCACCTGGACCTGCATCTGCATCAAGCGACGGCGACGCTGATCGAGGCGTCACGCAGCGAAGGCACGCTGCGCCGGACACGCTACGAGTTGCTGCCCGGTGTCGGCGTGCTTGCTTTGCGGCAGGTGATGGCCGAGAGCATTGCAACGGCGTTCGTGCGCGAGACCCGGTTCGATCCGTTGCACCAGGCGGCGTCCGAACAACGCCTGCACGACCTGCTGCCGTCCTGGTTGCAGGCGCTCGCCACGGCCGACGAGATTGTGGCCGAGATCGAAGTGAGCTCGACGACGCACCGCATTTCGCTCACGCGCGCGCAGCTCGAAGCGGCCGTGGAACCGTTGAGTGACGACATCCTGCGACTGGTGCAGGCCGCGCGTCCGCCGGGTACCGCCCTGCATCTCTGCTTCTCCCCCCGGGTGGCGGCGATACCCGGCCTGGTCGGCCGGCTCGCCGCGTTGCGGGACTGCCTCGTCGTCGAACTGGCGCAGGGCGCGCCGGCGATCGGAGCATTGCGCGCAGCCGCGGCCATCGTCCGCCCGGTGGACGCGATCGCGCTGGTGCACCGATTGCCGCTGGCCGATGCGCAGGACTCGACTGCACCGGTCGAGCCTGCGTCATTCGCGGTGCCCGCCGATGCCATGCCGACGCACGTGCTGTTCCGCGGGCGAGCCTGGCCGATTACCGCGGTGCCCCTGTCCCTGGGTTGGTCGGTGGGCGCCGCACCGCGCGCGCTGACCCTGCCCGCTGGTATCGCCGGTGTGTCGCGATCCCACTGCACGCTCGAGTTGCGTGACGGCCAGGCCTGCGTCGTCGATCACAGCACTTATGGCACGTTCGTCAACGACGAGCGCATCGGTGGCCGGCTCGCGCTGAAGGTGGGCGACGTGCTGCGACTCGGTGCGCCGGGTGTTGCGCTCGAATTGATCCGCGTGTTGCCGGACCATGGCGCGGCGTAGAAAGAAGTTCGACATCTTCAGCATGTCCTTCCTGGACACGATCTGCTGCGCGTTCGGCGCGATCGTGCTGCTGTACATGATCCTGAATGCACAGGGCAACAAGGCCTTCAAGGACCACGACGCCGAGCTGCGTGCCGAGGTGAACAAGCTCGAGGAGGAAGTGCTGCGGGGCTTCGCCGACCTCGTGGTGCTGCGTAACAGCATGAAGACGACGACGACCGAGGCCGAACGCGCCGAAGGCCTGTCCGATCGCGTGCTGCAGGAAACCGAGAAGACGCGGGAGCAGCTCGCCGACGCGGACAAGACGGCGATCTCCCGCCGCGAGGCGATCGAGAAGCTCAAGGCCGACCTCAAGCAGATCGACGAGGAAAAGAAGCGGCTCGTTGCGGGCACGCCGGAGCCCGGTAAGCCGGGTAACCGGGTGAAGGGGTTCGTCGGCACCGGCGATCGTCAGTACCTGAGCGGCCTCAAGCTCGGCGGCGAGCGCATCGTCATCCTCGTCGACGTCTCGGCGAGCATGCTGGACGAAACGGTCGTCAACGTGATCCGGCTGCGCAACATGTCGGAAACGCGTCGGCTGATGTCGGAGAAATGGCGGCGCACCGTGGCAACGGTCGACTGGCTCACGACGCAGATCCCGCCCAAGTCAAGATTTCAGGTGCTGGCGTTCAACGTGAAGGCGTGGCCGGTGGTGCCCAACAGCACCGGACGCTGGCTCGACGGCAGCGATGCAC